>JAKALI010000175.1 GCA_021813195.1 Pseudomonadota bacterium | reverse complement strand
ATCATTCTGCGGCATATCGTTCATCGTCAAACATGTCTTTGCCAGCACGCTTAGCGCGCTCAATCTGCGCTCGTAACTTGGCGATGTCTGCGCGCATCTTAGCAAAATCGGCCTCCATAAGTTGGACGCGGCGGCCCCACTTTTTCTCTTCATCGGCCAGATACGCTTCGTAATTTCCAAGAAGCTGCTCATGCTCACGGATGGATCGCTTCATCTCACTTCTCCACAGCCGCGCGGCCGGCGGCGGTAACGCGAAACCAGATTGTTCCACAATCTTTCGTCCCTCCCTTAGTTGGGAGCGAATAACAGCGGCCACCCATCCGCGATTTGATCATCCCGTTGCTGATTAGGTCTTTTCCTTCTTCAAAACTTAACCCGGAACAAAACGGCGCGCCCCATCTGCCGCTTTCCTCGCATGGCAACCAAAGCACGATTGAATCACCATTTTTCCATGCGATCGCCGCCCGTAGGAACTCGCGCTGGCGTGGGGTGAGGGTCATGTTGTCTATTACCCCCCCGTCCCGAAGTTCCAGACGCGGGTCCAGCCGCCCTTGCGGCCGACGCGAATAAGCCAGCGCTCGTCATCTGCGCGCAGGCAGATGATATTGACGGCGCGCACCATGGGCGCATTGGCAAGGGTCTTACGCGCGGAAGCCAGCGCGGAGCGGAAGTCAGGAAGCTGGCGAATGTTCGCCGGGTTCAGCACTTCCGCCACGTGGGCGATGTCGCCCATCGCTTCGCGAGCCGAGGAGCCGAAGGTGGGGAGAGCGAAACCGGCCATGGTGGCCTCCTTAGAAACCGCGGCGGGATTGCCGTGGTGCATGTGCGCTCTTGATGAAGCCACCATACACAGGCGCTCCCACGGCGTCAACGCATTTTTTCGCTACGACGCGAGATTTTTCCGTTGACTTCGCCGCAGCGATGACGCATATTTGCGCTACCAAAGGAGACACCAAATGATCCGCGAAAAGCTCTCGAAGCAGACTTGGCAGGTTGGGGATACGGTCAAAGTTGGCTTCCTGACCGGCCTCGAAGTCGTGAAGCGCATCCCCACTCCCGGCGATTACGCGCCCGACGCCTACGCGCTCTGGCAGCCGAGCACGGGCCGCTTCTACCGTTTTGTCCCACACAACGGGATCGCTCGGTGCCGAAACCTCGACGACGCGTGCTCGCCGATCTGACGGCACAGAACCCCGCCCCGGCGGGGTTTTTCTTTGGCTGCGATCTAGAACACCAAAAGGCCGACGAACAAAAACCATCCCCAACCTCCGACGTGATTATAGGCCAACATTCCCGCCGCCACGAAACACACGCACGATGCCAAGCGTTTCACGCCCCAGGCTTCCCCGCCAGGCCACAATAGCCGCCTGCCGGCACGCCACGATGCCAGCGCCAGGCCATGCAGGCCGAGGCGATGCAAAAGGTTGACGGATGCTCCTCGCCAGGACCGATCCTAGCAACCATCGCGTGGTCGCCGTCAGCAGTCGCGTATTCCATCGATCGGCTCCGCGCGAACGGGCACCACCGCTTGCGGGCTTCGTCCTCGGTCATGGTGTATTCCTCCCATCATTGGAGACTGTCCGGTTTTCGGACACCGCGCGCGGAGCACTCGGCGCCGGATGCTCGGCGTGATACCGCGCGAGGTCGAGCAGCCACACCGCCAGTTCCGCCCGCATCCGCGATTTGCCCGTCAGCCACTGCCGCACGCTGCTCTCCGCAACGCCGAGTTGCCGCGCCAGTTCGCGTTGGGACCAGCCCAACGCTGTCAGCGCGGCAGAGAGATCGGCGGGGGTCATGTCTGTCACTCGTTATCCAGCCAGCGCGCGGCCCCGATTCGGCGCGACGCAACCACGTCGCCGCGCTCATCGAGGATCACGATCTCGTGCTCGACAAAGCCGGCCCCGAACTCGTGGGTAGCAGTGGCCTTGGCGTGCCTCAGCGTGCCGTTGATCTCGATGGAGCGGTGCTGTGCGATCGAGTGATGCCGGACAGATGCGATATAACGAGCCATCTGAGTCTCTCCTTATGCCGAGCGATAAACGAGCCGGTTGCGCACAATCACGATGCAATCAGTCACCGTCTGCATCCAGGATGTCTCGTCCTTGGCATCTGCCATGCGGATCGTCTTGGTCCACCCCAAATCGCCCGAGTAATTGTAGCCCCGAGCGCGGAAGTCGGCGCGCAGACGATATGTGCCGCCTACCGCCGCGATTTGCACCACGTCCCCGGCGTCGGAGGGGATCATTGTGAAGATGATCTGGGTCTCGGACATCTCAGGTCTCCTACCTGCTGCCGCTGGGCCAATCCCTGCGGCGATGAGCAATACATACGCGCAAACTGCGCACATGGCAAGGGAAAAATGATGGCGCCCCGAAAAAAGTTTCGCCATTCGCCATCACACCGCGCGCGCGTCGGAGTTGCGAATGATTCTCATTTGCATTTGGCGGTCACTCCTCCGGCGGCTTCTGCCCGTCTCATTTTTGCGACTACCCCTTTTTGTGCCCGAAAACTCGGTTAGCCTGTTACCGCCTGTTTCCACCGTTACCCCTGTTCCATTAAACCCCCTATTTTCTATACCCTATTTCCTATATATGTTAATATATATAGGTAGTAACGGAGGTAACGGAGGCGGTTTTCTGCGGGGTTGCCGCCTTTTCGGCCTGGTGGAAACGCCGGTAACAAATCCCCATTAGAGCCCCTCTGGAGGTAACTTTTTCACCCAAACCCGAGCCGTCGTGTTACCGCGCCGGACAACGCGCCGCTGCCAGTCATTTAGTGTCAAAATAGAAGCAACCCGCATTTGAGCCGCCTTGGACTGGTCGCGCGGCATCATTTCCAGGCAGTCGCCCATGACCTGTGAGACCGTGACCTCAACGCGGCTTTCGAGCCAATCGCGGACTTTGGTCTCCCACGCATCTTCGATCATGCGGGTCGATTGGATTTCGGAACTGGCAGCCTGGCTATCGGGATCGGAAAGCCACAAATCCTCGCCGAGATCGTCTAGGTAACACGCTTCGGCCCAGAGTTGCTCGCGGTTGGCATCAATCCACGCGACCTCGGCATAGCGGCAGGCAATGGGCCAGAAGCGCCGGTTGCCGGTGGCATCGCGTAGGTATTCGGCGTTGTTCGTGGTGCCGACGATGATGCACTGTCTTGGGCGGAGGATCACAGCGCGGCCATAGGGCGGCCGGAAACGGTCCACGGACCGCGAAAGGAATGCCTTGATCGTCTCAACCTCCGTGCGCATAAGCTGGTCGATCTCGGCCATCTCTAGGCACCACATTCCGGCGAGAGACATCGCGGCGTCTTTGCTCGCTAGATCGTGGGGCACGTTGTCGGAAAACCAGTCCGATCCGAAGAGCTTGGCAATGGCGGTTGATTTGCCGATGCCTTGATAACCCTCTAGCACCGGCATGTGGTCGAACTTTACGCCCGGGCGCCGAACGCGCCGCACGGCCGCCACCAGCATCTTGACGCCAACGTCCGAATGATAGGGCGACGCATCAGTGCCGAACGCTCGGGACAGCCATGAGGAGAGGCGCTGCACGCCGTCCCATTGGAGCGACGATAGCCAATCCCGGACGGGATGGAACGCCGCGTGGCCGGCAACAACGGTCATCGCATCGTAAACCACCTCGCGCGACATGCGAGGCGACCAGACGCGTTGGATATAAGCTTGAAGCAGGATGGCGTCGGTATCGGTCCATACGCGCGGATAGGGCCCAGGTTGGGGCGGCGAGCCATCATCGGCGCGCGGCGGTGCGCAGCCGATCAGAAACTCGTCCGTGAACTGATTATACGAAAGCAGCCCGGAGAGCGCGGGATCATGTCCCAGGATCGCGATAGCGTTAGCCACGGTAGGGAGCGGGATACCTTTTTCCGATTTGGCGAGCGTTTCAAGAAGCTGCCTAGTCGCAGCGGCTTCCGCGAGCGATATGACCTGCCCTGTAGGCTGCGGGGCGCTATTCGCGGGGTTGTCGCTCATACGCCAGCCGCCGAGAATGCGGAATGGAGCGTAGCGCGCACCTCGGGTTGCGGCAGGCCGGCCTTGTAAGCGGCGTGGCACATCTCGGCATAGATGGTTTCGCGGTCGAGCATTCCCTCCCGCGCCAGCATTGCCAGGATGAACGCCTCGCGGTTGAGGGTGTCATTGCGGCTACCCTCCCCAGCATGCGCCACAGCCGCATAGGCGCGTGCCAGGCGCCCCCTGACGCGCTCCTGTAGCGGTCCAGTCCCCCGAACAAGCCGCTCGGGCTCTACGGACGGCCTGGGCTTGCCAGCAGCCGCCAGAAGCCAATCCGGTGCAAAGCTCACAGGTGCGTCGCTGATGCAGGCATAGCCCGGCGACGGAGGCACGATGATGAAGCCCCCCTCTCCGCGCACATCCACCCCGGCGGCGATGCGCCCCGCGCTGTTGCGAATGGGGTGGATGTCATCCCAACGCCAGATCAGATGCAGCCCACCCGAGCGCGTGCGATGCCGGCGCGTGGGAGGCAATGCGGGTTCGCTTGCTTCGAGCCAGGGGATGCCGGATCGGTCGGCCTTCGTATCAATGTCTAAAGCCCATATACCGGACGCCGGCCCCATAGGCATGCCGATCATGGCGGCGCGCGGATTGCTGAACTGCCGCTCTAGCTCGGCGCGATCAGTCGTTGCGGATTTGAAACCTCCCTTGACTAATGGCGCCTTATCGGAGCCGCAGGCGAAAACCGGAACGCCAAAGTTGATCGCTGCATCAAGAAGATTTGCCATAGACGCATCTCCATTCCGATGCGCGATCAGGCGTCAACCGTTCCGGGATATTCGCGCTCGATGGCGGCAATCACACCTTCGGAAAACCGATCCGAAGCGTCCCGATCAAGCCATTTCAGAATAGGAATATATTGGATCTTTCCGTTTTCATCGCGGCGCGCGGTGCCGTTCGTATTGAGCGCGGGACGAGCCGGAAGCTGCGCCCAACGTCGGCCGTTAGCAGCGTGCACAGCGATATCGGAGATTTTGAGAGATTGGCCGAGACGAACCGTCGCGAATCCGCGCAGCGAGTTGCGGGAGAGCGGTTTCCATTCGAGGAGTGAAATCGGCATCGGCGAGGCTGTTGCGGACATTGTATTCCCCTGGACCTATGGACAGCGAAAGCGGATAGATCATTTTCTCGGCATAGTTGCGTGTAGCTTTGTCGTAGTTGCGCATCGTGGCGGCATAGTTGCGCGTAGTGGTCGCGTCGGCTATTCTAGTAGATCGCGCTTGATCGCACCAGCGGGAGCGGACCGGCGCTTCACAACGCGGTCGCCGCCATTGGTCTCGAAGCCCCAGCCGTCGCATGCCGGCAGCGGCCCTAGCGGATCGGGCGTGCCGGATTTGACCAACAAGAACACGTCCTCCGAGCCATCATTAGCCTTGCGGATTTCGGCGCGCATGGGGAACCCTGCGATTGGCCCGCTGCCCTCATAGCCGCCTGGCACGCGCTTGCAGCGGATCAGCCCAAGGAGCCCAATGGTGTCGGGGTTAGTCATCGCATCTCACTCGGCAGCGGCGGCAGCGTATTGGCCGTGGATGGCAACGGTTCCCATCCCATACGCATACGTGCCGCTTTCGCAGCGGCGCGAGGCGATGGCGTGGCGCGGGCGCGGTTGTGTTTCCATACCTCATACGGGGCGCGCTTGGGCAGATCGAACAGCACCGCTGTCCGCCCCACGGTATCGCGCGAGATGCCAAACTCGACGCTGATCTCGGTTTCGGTGCGCCAGTTGAGCCACATCTCGGCAAAACGAGCGCGCGCGTCTGGGGTCCATTGGAGACGTGCTGGCATTAGACGTTCCCTGGCGTCACGCGGCGTCAAAAAGATCAACGGCCGATGCCTCCGCTTCGGCAAGAAATTTCGAAGCTTGACGGAAATAGGATTCCTTCAACTCGGAGCCCACAAACTTGCGTTTCATTCGCACGGCCTGCACGCCCTCGCTTCCGACGCCAGCAAACGGCGAAAATACAATATCGCCGGGATTGCTCCATAACGTGATCGCGCGTTCGATTAGGTCCAGTTGAAGCGGGCAAAGATGCCGTTCGTCCTCCCCGTCACGCGCCATTGTCACGTTGAGCGTATTGGTCTGCCGAATATCCATCCAGACGGGCGACGCCCATTTCTGCCACTGTGTCACGGGGAATTTCTCTGCGTCCTGGCCGACCGGTTCCGTGTTTTCGCCGGGAGCGCGGAATACAATTAGATAATCTGCCATACCTTGGCGACTGCGCGTGCTATCCTTTTGCAGTTGTTTGTAAAGCAGTCCCAAAGCCTTAGTGCGCGTCATCTCGACGACAGGATCACGCCAGATAGTGACGCGCGAATGCATTACCCATCCGGCGTCTTCATGCGCACGGATGATGCTGCCGGAAAAATCCTTGAGTCCGATATAACCATCCTTCCATTTTGAGTATGGCAGGTCGGTGCAATGCACTGCGGACAACCGTCCGGGCTTTGTGATGCGGGTCATTTCGGAAAGAAGATAGCCGTAGTGCTCGAAAAACTCGTCGTCGTTCTGGCTGTTTCCCATATCTGCGGCGCTGTCCGAATAAACAAAAAGATTTGAGAACGGGGGAGAGTAGATGGAAAACCCGATGCTCTTGTCCGGTATCTGCGATGCCACACTCACGCAGTCTCCATGGTAAAGAGCGAACTGTTCGCCGTGGGTTTCGTTCAAGCAGCGGATTGGAGCCACGAGGGGAGCCTCCCGATATACTGAGGATTGTAGGGAACCGATTTAGCTGCGTCGCGGCCGATGTTACGGCGCATCGCGTTCGCCATAGCGAGTTTCATGGCGGCATGCCCTTCGGCCTTACGGTCGATTACGCGGCCGATCTGATCCTCACCTTCGGCAACAATAATGTGGACTTCTACTGGCCGAGTCTGCCCGAAACGCCAGCATCGCCGGACTGCTTGATACCACGCCTCATAGCTAAAAGTGCGGCCGACAAATGCCACTCGCGCACAGTGCTGCCAGTTCAAGCCCTGTCCGGCAACGGATGGTTTCGTGATGATGACTTTGCGGGCACCGGTCGCAAAGTCCGCAAGCCCAGCTTCTTTCTTTTCGATCGCCGATGATCCGCGAACCTCAACAGCATCCGGCAATGCTCGCGCCATGGCATCGGCTTCGTAATCGGTATCGCACCAGACGACCCACGCTTCGTCGGGTTCATCGTTGATTAGGGCGGCAACGGCGTCGGCGCGTGCGTTAGCCGTTTGACGTTTGACTTGATGGATATTTGTCGCGCTCATGTCCTCGACAAACAAGGCCCCAGCAGGCGCACGCACGTCGCCAAGCGCACGATGCCGATGCAGACGCAACGGTGGCAGCACATAGGCCGATCCGTCAAAACCTAGGTCCGCCGGATTCCCGGCGCACCGAGCCCAAGACGCAACCCAATCCCAGAAGTCACGTTCTCCGTGTCGCTTCAGACGCCATTGCTGGGAGGCGGTGGAAGTATCGTTGATGAACCATCGCATCAACATCTCGGACGACTTCATGATCCCAAGGAATTCCGCATGCTGCTGGTACGCACCTACGCCGGCGCCGTGTCAGCGGTCACCGATCACAAGGTGCAGTTGCGGCCGTTCCGCGCGCAGCCCGGCGACACCGACGTGATCGTGCGCACGCAGGT
>JAKALI010000174.1 GCA_021813195.1 Pseudomonadota bacterium | reverse complement strand
GGTCCATGCCGCCATCACGATGCTCGAGCACATGCTAACGCTTAAAGATTTGCCACGCGAAGCATTCGTAGAGGCGCATGGATTGCTGGGGCGCGCCTACAAACAGCTCTATGTCGACAATGTACACGCAGGGTTCGCTCCGCCATCGGTGCGGGCTAAGTTCAAGACCTATCTTCAGCAGGCCATCACGCACTACGCTGCCGCCTATGATCCCTCTAAGCCTGGCGACAATTATTGGAACGGCAGCAATCTCATGTGCATGCTCCTGCTCGCGCGGGAAGATGGACAAGACATCGCCAATCCCGCCGGCGTAACGCCCGAGGAGATGGCGCAGCGGATGATCGCGGCTCTCGAGCCAGAAGCGCAATCAACGGCCGATCCCTGGGTTCTGGCAACACTTGGAGAATTGCATCTGGCACTCAAGGAGTATGCCGCGGCTGGACAATATTTCGGGCTGTACGCGCGCCACCCAGCCGCCGACGCGTTCAAACTCGCCGGCACGGCGCGCCAGTTAGAGCAGGCATGGCGCATTAAGCCCGGATGTGCGCAGGCCGGCGCCATTCTCGCGGTGTTGAAAGCCGCCGAGATCGGGCAGGACGAGGGCCAGTTCACCTTGCCCGGTAACGGCCTCAATGCACTTAGCCGATTTGCTCACTCTCAGGAGGCGAATCGTTACGCGGAAACGATGGTGCCAGGCGGAGAGTATGTGCACTTGGCAGCCCTGCAAGTCGTCGTGCGCCGCTCGGCGGGCGTGGCTGCCCTGTGCGATTCGACGGGAAACACCATGGGAACCGGCTTCTTGCTGCGCGGCGGAGACCTGTGCGAGTCCTTGGGCGACGATCTTTATCTCCTGACAAACGGCCACGTCATGAGTGAGCCGAACAAAGAGGGGTATGAACCGTCGGCCGTGCTCGATCCACGGACAGCGCATGCCAAGCTCGAAGCGGCAGACGGAGCGGAGCTGAAATTCGATCCTAATGTTGAGTGGCAGTCTTCTGTTGCCGAGCACGACGCCTGCCTCGTCAAAGTGACGAGCGATCCTGCGAGGCTGCGGAACTTGGCGTTGCCGATCGCCAAAGGCCGCGAACTCAAAGCGGCCGATCAGGACAAGGGAACCGACGGCACGCGGGTGAGCGTGATTGGGCATCCCCTGGGCGGGCCACTCTCTCTGTCGATCGTGGGCACGCTCACAGGCTCCAAAGGCGTGCTCGTCGACTACGGCTCTCGCAGCGCGAACCAGGAGCGTCCGGTTTATCTCCACTACCGCGCCCCGACGGAGCGCGGCAACTCGGGCAGTCCTGTGTTCGAAACAGACAAGTGGGAGGTCATCGGGCTCCATCACATGGGATTCGATCAGTTCGAGGGTCGGCCGCGGCTCAAGGGCAAACCGGGCATGCATCACGCGAACGAAGGTGTGTGCATCCGCTGCATCGGGAATGCGATTGCTCAATCGAAGAAGAGAAAGTCGAAATTGTTCCTGAGGCGCAAAGCACAGGGCTAGCCGCGCGGAATGTTCTGATGTCAATGTCGAGCCACCAATTGTTTGACAGCGCCACATCCGAATTGGTCTGGTGAACGCAGCCTATGGACTTTAAACAGCCGATGGCTTTGCAATTGAGCGATGCGAAGCTCAGTTCGCCAAATAGCGCGCAGATCGAGAATTAGCCCGCACCAAATCCCATCGAACCGCTTGCGTCGCCAAACATGCACAGATCCGAGCAGCCTAACTGTGCGGCCGTCAGGCGTGCCCAGCACAACAGGGGACCCGTAACCAACAACGTTCGGCTCTCATTTGCTGCTTGACCAGAGGCACCGGCCCTCGGTGTTGGCATCAGGAGGCAAATTCCCGCGGCGCCTGTTTTGTGGTCTCGCGGGCCTTCAGAATGCGCGACATATTCCCATAGGCCCAAGTCCGTAACGGAATCAGCGCTTCATTGAGGCTACGGCCGAGTGGTGTGAGCTCGTACTCCACGGTGACCGGCACCGTCGCGAATGCTCGACGCCTTAGCAAGCCGTCCGCTTCCAGCGCGCGCAGCGTCTGCGACAGCATTTTCTGCGAAATGCCCTCGATCGCACGTTTCAACTGGCTGAACCTCTTTGGCCCGTCAGCCAGCAATCCGATCACGAGCACGATCCATTTATCCGCAATGCGGTCCAAGAGCTGTCGCGTCGGACACATCGCGGCGTAGGCGTTCCATTTCATGACACCATCCGCTGAGGTTACCGAAAGGTACTAATATAATTGATAGGTGCCTTCTTCACAAAAAATACCAGTAACGTGTACGTCACGTCCGCAACTCGCAACCCAACCCCTGGATGACGAGAGGATCAGCTCATGTATGCAGGTACAGCCCCCGCCGACCCGCGAGTCACGCAGCAGCCCGCGCAGCAGCACGCCGCATTCGCCAACGACTTTGTCATGAAGGACTTCACGAAACTGAATGCATATTTGCACTCGGACTACATCCAGCACAATCCGCTGGTCCCCCAGGGGAGTGCCGGCTTTCAGGAATTCGTCGAAGCCTGGTTCAAGGCGTCGCCCGATTTTACGCACGAGGTCAAGCAGCTAGCGGTGGATCAGGACCGCGTGTGGGTCTTCGGCACGTACGGCGGAACCCAGACGGGCGACTGGCTTGGTATCCCTGCAACAGGCAAACGCTACAGCTTTGATGCCATCGATATATTTCGCATCCAAGACGGTAAGCTTGCCGAGTACGGGGATGTGCTCGACATCTACAGTCTATTTCAACAACTCGGCGCCAAAGTCTGAGCTGGAAATCAAAACGCCCCAGGAGCGAGCCTGGGGCGTTTCTGGTCTGATGCGGACTGACGCTTACATCATGTCCATGCCGCCCATTCCGCCCATGCCGCCGGGCATGCCCCCAGCTGCTTCCTTCTTTGGCCGGTCGGCAACGGCAGCCTCGGTCGTGATCATCAGTCCGGCGATGGAAGCCGCATCCTGAAGCGCCGTGCGCACGACCTTGGCCGGATCGATGATGCCCTTCTCGAACATGTCACCGTATTCGCCGGCCTGCGCATCGTAGCCGTAATTGGCGTCCTTCTTCTCAAGCACCTTGCCGACGACGATCGAGCCCTCGACGCCCGCGTTCTCAGCGATCTGGCGAATGGGGGCCTGGAGCGCACGGCGAATGATCTGGATACCGGCATCCTGGTCTTCGTTATCGCCCTTCGCCGTGATGGCAGCGGAAGCCTTGAGGAGCATGACACCGCCACCGGGAACGACGCCCTCCTCAACCGCGGCGCGCGTTGCGTTCAAGGCGTCATCAACGCGATCCTTGCGCTCCTTGACCTCGACCTCAGTGGCGCCACCGACCTTGATGACCGCTACGCCGCCGGCCAGCTTGGCGAGGCGTTCCTGCAGCTTCTCGCGGTCATAGTCAGAGGTCGTCTCCTCGATCTGGGCCTTGATCTGGTTGACGCGGGCTTCGATGTCCTTCTTCTTGCCAGCGCCATCGACGATCGTCGTGTCGTCCTTGGTGATCGTGACACGCTTGGCGCGGCCGAGCATCTGAAGCGTGACGTTCTCAAGTTTGATGCCGAGATCTTCCGAGATCGTCTGGCCGCCGGTGAGCACCGCAATGTCCTCCAGCATGGCCTTACGGCGATCACCAAAACCAGGCGCCTTCACCGCAGCAACCTTCAGACCGCCGCGCAGTTTATTGACGACGAGCGTGGCCAAAGCCTCACCTTCCACCTCTTCGGCGATGATCAGCAGGGGCTTGCCCGTCTGCACCACAGCTTCGAGAACCGGCAGCAGCGGCTGCAAGCCCGACAGCTTCTTCTCGTGAATCAGGATGTAGGGATCATCCAGTTCCGCGACCATCTTGTCGGCGTTGGTGATGAAATAAGGCGAGAGGTAGCCGCGGTCGAATTGCATACCTTCGACGACGTCGAGTTCGCTCTCGAGGCTCTTGGCCTCTTCGACGGTGATGACGCCCTCGTTGCCGACCTTCTGCATCGCCTTGGCGATCATCTCGCCAATTTCCTTCTCACCATTGGCAGAAATGGTGCCGACCTGGGCAATTTCCTGGCTGTCCTTGACCTTCTTGGAGCGCTTGCCGATCTCCTCGACAACCTGAGCGACAGCCTTGTCGATACCGCGCTTCAGATCCATGGGGTTCATGCCGGCGGCGACAGATTTCAGACCCTCGCGCACGATAGCCTGGGCCAAAACGGTCGCCGTCGTGGTGCCGTCACCTGCGACGTCGTTCGTCTTGGAGGCAACTTCGCGCACCATCTGGGCGCCCATATTCTCGAACTTGTCCTCAAGCTCGATTTCCTTGGCGACAGTGACGCCGTCCTTGGTCGTTCGGGGCGCGCCGAAGCTCTTTTCAATAATAACGTTGCGGCCCTTGGGGCCGAGCGTGACTTTCACGGCGTTGGCGAGAACGTCGACGCCGCGCAGCATGCGCTCGCGGGCATCGGCTGAGAAACGTACGTCTTTGGCAGCCATGGTTTAAGGTTCCTGCTGGGGTTGTTTCGGAGAATTCAGGGATGACGAAAGATGGGAGGTGTTTTGAGAAGGACGATGAGCAACGCCACCGCGCAACCGTATGGCGTGGCCTCAGTCGCCGGCGTCCAACTCAGGCATCCAGGATGCCCATGATGTCGCTCTCCTTCATGATCAACAGCTCCTGGCCGTCGATCTTGACTTCGGTGCCGGACCATTTGCCGAACAGCACCTTGTCGCCCTTCTTCACATCAAGAGCGACCACCTTGCCGGACTCGTCGCGCGCTCCGGGGCCAACGGCGATTACTTCGCCCTGCTGGGGCTTTTCGCCGGCTGTGTCGGGGATGATGATGCCGCCGGCAGACTTGGTTTCAGCGTCGGCGCGCTTGACGACGACGCGATCGTGGAGGGGACGGAACTTCATGGGAAACGGGGCTCCGATTTGACGGGTTCATGCCATGTTGGCCGGACGGCCCAGGACGACGATGTCATCGCGGCCATTGGTCCGGCAGTTGTTAGCACTCGATTGGCTTGAGTGCTAACACAGTTTAGATAGGAGTGACCGGGCCCCAGTGTCAAGGTGGCGAGTTTGGCGATCAGCAGTGGTGACGGGCCGAGCACAACGTTCTGGGGATTGTTGCTCGGCCTAAGCTCAACTCCATAGAAATCTCCTTGTAGTTGTGTTAATGTTTAGATTGCTACCTGAGGATATATTTGCGCGATGGGGTTCTAGGGCTCATGGGAAAGGAACTTGAGGCTGCGACCGCGAAGACCAACGAGATGACGTTGGGCACGCTGCACACAGCCTGCGACCCACTTTCCCCGGACACACTGGGTGCGCGCCTGACGGACTCGGTCGGCGCCGTTGGCGAGAACGCGGAGCCAGTTAGCGCCCCACCTTTGCCTCCTAGCGCCGATCGCATGGGCTACGTCGCCGACTTGCTGCAGGAATTGCAGCAGATGGCCGAGCGCGAGGGCCGTTCCACCTTGGCCGGCCTGCTGGCGCTGACCGTCGCGGAGGCCCGTCAAGCCGCAGCGCGCTGGTAACGTCGGATCAGCCCCCATACCAAATCACGCGGGGCTGGCGGCACGCAAGCTTTAGTTCCGGCAGATCAACACCGGCACGTGGGCATGTGTCACCGTCTTCGTGGCGACGCTCCCCAACATGAGCCCGGCTAGTCCATGCCGGCCATGTGACCCCATCACGATGAGATCGCAGCCGTGCTCCTTAGCGGCATCGACGATTCCCTTATGAGCTTGCGGGTCCGTCACGTGCTGCGTGGTACATGGGATCCCCTCGGCGACGGCCTTGTCCACAGCTGCACCCAGAATTTTGGCAGCGGATTTCGCCATGCTCTCTTCGTAGTCGGCCGGCGGATACATCACCACGGCATCGCCGACGACGAGGCTCGACCAGGGTGGCGTGACATGCACGAGATGAACTCTTGAGCCAAACGCCTTGGCGATCGCCAGCCCGTGCCGCAGCGCCAGGTCAGAGAGTTCAGATCCGTCGATGGCGATCATAATGTGCGTGTACACGGCGGATCTCCTTGATGAGGCTGCGGCTCTACCGCGTTATAGGTCCGGGCCGCACGAGTGTGAAGCCAACGCACGGCACCCGACCCATGCTAATTTTTGAGACACTATTGGCTTAAACGCAGGCTGCAACCTTGATTGGGGTCAAAGTTTCGCGATCGCGCACGTGCCAATAGAGCATGAACTTACGACCCAGTCAGGAAGGAGCAATCCCGTGACAGGCGACGCCCGAAACTCGCGAATTCGCGCACCCGTTCCCCCGCGTACCTTCGCGATCCCAGATCCGACCCGATGGGCCTATGGGAGCGCGATGTTCGGCCAGCACTCTTTACTCTCACTCGTCATCCTGACCGCCTTCGGTATCGCCGCGCTACATCCTGCTCTGGCTGATGAGGGCAAGCTGCCGATGCCCAGCGATCCGCGTTGGCGCCAAGTGCTTAAGGACCAGTTGAAGTCGGAGAAAAACTGCGATTTGACAGATGTTCTGACTTACAGCGAACTTCAATTGGGGGAAGGCGTAGCCATTTCTGGACGTATCTCGTGTCTGGACGGCCGCGAGTACGACTTCACGCGTCAGCAGCCGCACATGAAATTCGAGATCAAGTTGTGCGAACCGAGTGTGTGCTAGCAGCGTCGCCACGGTACATCGCGAGACATGACACTGAAACTGTCCTCTCCAGCATTCAAGCACATGGCACCCATACCCCGCAGGTACACCTGTCAGGGCGAGGACGTTTCGCCACCGCTGACGTGGGAGGGTGCGCCAGAAGCAACAAAGAGCTTCGCACTCATCGTCGATGATCCGGATGCGCCAGATCCGGCTGCGCCCAAACTCACGTGGGTGCATTGGGTGGTCTGGGACATACCCGCAACGACATCCGCTCTCGATGAGGCAATTGCGTCCTTACCAAGTCCAGCGAAGTCCGGCCTCAATGACTGGCAACGGACGGGCTACGGTGGGCCATGCCCGCCGATTGGCCGTCACCGTTACTTTCACAAGCTTTATGCGCTCGATACCGTCCTCGGCCATTTGGGCAGGCCCACCAAAGCTGACCTTCTCGCCGCCATGACGGGGCATGTCCTCGCAGAGGCGGAACTCATCGGCACATATCAGAAGACCTGAACCGGACTAGTTCGTTTCGCTGTCACGCCTTCTTGGTCGTCCGTCGCCCAAGCAGCGTGCCCGCACCGTGATCGGTTAGCAATTCCAGAAGCACGCAGTGCGGCACCTTACCGTTGATAATGACGACGGCTTCCACACCCGCCTCGACGACCTCGATGCAGCCTTCGATTTTCGGAATCATCCCACCGGTGATGGTGCCGTTGCGGATGAGATCCCGGGCCTGCTCGATCGTGAGCTCCTCGATGAGACGACCGTCGCGGTCGAGTACGCCCTCGACATCCGTCAGGAGCAGCAGACGTTTGGCCTTCATGCGTGCAGCCAGCGCCGAAGCGAAACTATCGGCGTTGATATTTAGGGTTTCGCCCTCGCGGGACACACCAATCGGCGCAATGACCGGGATGAGATCCGAGCGCGAAATCACGTCAACGATGTGAGGATTCACTTGATGCGGATCACCGACATAACCCAGGTCGACAGGCACGAGCGCGCCGGTTTTGGGATCCGGCATCTCGGTGATCTTGCGGGCGATCATCAGATTGGCATCCTTGCCGCAGATGCCGACGGCCGTACCGCCTTGGC
>JAKALI010000173.1 GCA_021813195.1 Pseudomonadota bacterium | reverse complement strand
GCGATCGGGGCCGCCTTTCTTTCCTCAGTCATTGGCAGCCTCCGCCTGGCCCTCGGATTCTGTCAGGAAGTCGGACAGCAATTCATCCACGACCGCGCGAAGATTGTTCTGCGCGCGTGCGACCGATTCGTCCCGATCCAGGGGCAGTTCATAGAGGGCAGCGCCTGTCATGACCTTTGCGAAGACGGAGCGTTCCCACAGGGCGTGCCGGCACCATTCGACATCGGCGTTGCGCAGGACGTTCAGCGCCGCTTTCGCGGCAACGGAGTTCCGCGTCATCGCGGTCATCCTGTTGAGGACGATCTTGTGCCGGACGGGCGACCCGCCCCGCTCCATGTCACGCAGATATTTGACGATCTGGACGACCTGATAGCAGTCGAGAATGTGCGGCTGGCTCGGAATGATGACAAGGTCGCACGCCACCGCGTCCAATGCGAGTGTCGCTTCAGCGTATCCCGCGACCTCGACGATAACAGCAATGAAACCGGAAGCCGTCTTCACCCGTTCGGCGATTCGGTCGTTGCCCCCGACCTTTTCGACGGAGACGCCTGTCAACTGACTTCCGTGCGCCCTGGCGACCGTGAACCACAGCAGCGACGAGCCCTGCCTGTCGCCATCGATCAACAAAACCTCGCCAGCCCGGGCGAGTTCCTGAGCCAGCAGCGCCGCGACCGTGGTTTTCCCGCAACCGCCTTTTGGGGAGGCGACCATGATTGTCAGATGCCCGGCCTCGACAGATTCCATGTTCACTTGTCCGTTGCTCCTTCGCAAAGCTGCCTGGCTTCGTGCTTGCATTAAATATATCGGTAGACCGATAATGTCATCTGTCCTATTGGGACGCGCGGGGCTCTTGTCCCGTCGGGACAGCGGGACGTCGTGATGCGGGAGGTGTTGGTGGACGTCAGACAAATCGGGACCGAGATCCCGTCGGGTCGCGTGGCCCATCGGGCGATGCGGCCCATCTGGTTCTGCGGGTTTCGAGGTCAAAGATCCCAGCCGGGCACATGTCCCAGTGGGACAACCGTCCCGACGGAAACGGCGCCCAAAGCGAGTCGAGCGGTCAACCGCTCTAGCCGGGCGCTCCTATTTTGGCCTCCGCTTCGCTGCGGACTCTTCCCCAAACTTTATAAGTTCTCTTTGGCAGGATAGGCGAAAATGTCATACATTTTCGAAACAGCCGCCTGCGGCGACCTGGAGAGATGCCAGTGAGCGGTAACTGGCGTCGTTCGCCAAAATCCCGGCGAATGCTCTTCCGCTTGTCGCCTGACGATCTTGCGCTGATTGCGGATGCCGCCGAAGCGCGAGGCATGCGTACATCCGAATTTGCACGGGAGGCCGTCAGGCATTTTGCGGGCCTTGCGGTCCATCCGGGACCAGAGGCCATGGCGACCCTGAACGCTGCGGCCGATCAGCTTCGTGGCGCGGTGACAAACGTCAATCAGATCACGCGCGCCTTCAATCGCGGCTGGCTGGCGACTGAGTCGGACATTTACCCGGACCTCGAAGCGCTTGCGCAGGCCCTTGTCCGCGTCCGCAGGGAGATACTCGACTTGCGCCGATTGCCCGAGGCGACGCCACGTTGAAACTCTCGGAGATATTCGCAGCAGCCGAACTGGCGCCAAATCTCCGCACCTTGTTGTTGGGGCCGCACGCTCCCGAGCCGGATGAATGGCGTCGAAAGCTTGCGAGAGGCGGAGGCGGTCGCGTGCGGCTGCCTGCGGCGGCCGGCGGGGGTTGGCGCGCCGTCTCCCCCGGTCGACCTCTATCCAGCGTCCGACCGAGTGCGAAGGCTGCACTTGCAAGCGGCGCGCAACCTGCCGTCTTCAAGGTCATATCCGCAGCGCACGGACGTATGAGGGTCGCTGCTCTCCTCGAGTATCTGGGAACGCGCGTCGATGAGCACGGCAAGAAGGTCGACATTCCCATCGTCACCCAAAGCGGCGCCGAAGTCGCGACAGCGGAGGCTCGTGCGGCGCTTCTTGACGCCTGGTCGGCCGACTTTTCCCAAAATCCTCGCGCACGAGATCTCGGGGTGTTTGTCGCGGAGATCAATCCTTCTGCGACGACCGAGCAGACCCGGGCGGCGCTTTCCGATGCGTTCAAGAGCCGAGCCTTCGTATATGCGCTCGACAAAGGGACTCTGACGGTCGCTGTCGCTCTGACCGCCAGGGGCAAAGGCTTGCCGACCACAGGACCGCGGATCGAAGCCATGGCCGAACTCTTGGCAAGCCATTTCCCTGGGGCGGAGCTCGAAATGACCGGCAGCGCGCACGCACAAGACGGAATTCGTTACCAACTCCGCAAATTCGCCAAGGGCGCGCACGGGGCGGCGTACACCGAGCAAGGGGAGGAACTGACAGCCGACCGAGCGCTGGCGCTTTCGCGGACGTGGGGCTCGAAAATTGGAACCGGTCGCACCCGCGACGCGATTCACATGGTGTTCAGCGCGCGCGCGGGAACCCCGCACGAGGCATTCTTCGCCGCAGTCCAGGATGCCCTCGATTACAAGCTCCCCGGCCGGACATATGCGCTTGCGGCTCACCATGACCGCCAGCACGTCCACGTGCATGTCGTCGCTCATGCTCGCGCCGGCGGCGATCGGCTGGACTTACGCAAGGACGACCTGGCGGCGGTCCGGGAAGCCGTCGCCGAGGCTGCGACCGAACACGGAATTCCGATGACCGCCAGCAAGCGTCTGGATCGCGCAGCTTCCAGGCCCTTTAACGCGGCTCACGCCGCTCTTGTCGCCCGGAACGAGGCGTCGCCGGAGACGATCGCCCGCGTTCAAGCGAAGCGTGCTGGCTCTCCAGAAATCACCGATCATCCCGCCGTGGTCGCTCTGGCGACTCGCGCCGCAGCGGAATGGGGCGCCTTGGCGGCCGCCTTCGAGGCCGCAGGTGAGGGGCGGCCCGCCGCAGTCGCTGCTGCTTACGCAGAAACGCTCAACGCACAACTTGCCAAAAAATCCGAAATCGAGCGCTCGCCAATCTCGACAATTAACGGTAGACCGATAGTTATCGACGATGGCGTCATGCGCCTGATTTGGGATCGTGCGATGTCCATCAGAACGGACGCGGATTTAAAGGACGCCCTCGGCGCCATCCGTGGCCAATTCAATGAATTCAAAACAGAATTGCCGGAAGCGCAGCATGCGAAGCTTGATGCGCTGTTTGGAAGCGTCGCCGAGCTCGGGTATGCACGCCTTTCTCAGGCTATTCTTGCCGGCGACGGCCCTTACCCCAACGCCGAGACAGCAGCGCGCCTCGCCAACGGTCTTTCGACAGAAGAGATCATCGATGTTCTCGCCGATCGCCGTGATCGGCTGTTTGCGAATGAGTTTGAGCGTCTGTCCGATGAAGGGATATCGACGCGGATCGATGCGATCCTCTCGAACAACGCCGCGTCCCGCGAACCCAGCACCCTCATTCTTGTTGCCGAGGAGCGCGGCTATCAATGGGCGGTCTATTCCAACGACGTGATCGACGGAGGCAATGCGTTGGCGGCGACCGCCCCCGCTTCCAATGCGGCGATCAATATGTACGTCCGGGGCCTGAGACTCGCTTCTCCACCTGACGGTGTCGACCAGGCTGTCGCCATGCTTCCCGATCGTCAACGCGTCCTCGCTCTTTATGCGAGCGCTCTCGACGATAGATCCTCGCCCGGGGAAGCTGCGATCTTTGCTGCGGTCGGCCGAAAAACCATGATCGAGGGAGCGGAATCTTTGTCGCCTGAGGAGCAAGCCGTGACGCGTCTCGCCGTTCTCGATATGGTTGAGGAGCATCAGTCTGCGGCTCTCGGCGATCCGGCCCTCGCACGAGCCGCAGACAACATCGTTCGAGCGACTCGTGTGCACGCGTACCACACTGCGCTCGCCGCGCCGACGGGTTCGTCCGAGGGATTCCGGAGAATCGACGCCCTTACTACGCCGCAACGCGTCGCGTATCTGAAGGCCCTGGCCGACGACTTTGCGGGTCTGCCTGGCGACAACGAACAGGGCGTGAGCCAGGTCCGGGAGCTCGTAGAGACCTACCGGACGGACGCCGATGTCCCCCCGAGAAATCGGGCGCCAGCTGCAGCTCTGATAGACGTCGTATTCGCAGAGTTCCAAAACCGTCCTCATGTGCGCGGTCTCGATCCGGACGTCTTTCCGGTCGCTCGAGATCAAGACGATCCTTTCATCGCCGCGTTGCGGGGCATGGCCGCGAGCCCGGCTGACATCGAGAATCTCATCAGCAGCGATATTGCGACTGTCGCGCGGCGTCTCTCGGTCGCTATAGATGATCTTGAGTATCATTCGACTGCGACGTCCGAAGATCGCGAGTCCGCCGAAAACCTGCGTGCGGTTGCCCTGTCGGTCGACAATCCTCGATCGATTCCGGTTGAGTTCATCCCCGCTATCGCAACGCTTTTTGTTTCTGGAACGCCTCAGGATATCGAGGTGGCGAATATTGTCGAACATCCCCACCAACCGTCAACGATTTTGAAGCCGATTCCGCTCGATGCGGAAATGCAGGCGGCCGCCGAAGATGTTGTTAGGGCGAAAGCAACACAGCAAAGGGAGATTGAACCCGAAGTCTAGTTGCGAAAGAAATGATCGGCTCAGCCGGCGATCCGCCCGCTCGTGGCGAATCTGTGAGCGTAACGAGGAAGTCGTTAGCGGCCTTCGTCCTCGACAGCGAGCCCCGATCGCAACGCACTCTTGCCGCTCATGTCGACCAGTCCGTCGCCATGAGACCGGGCACCCGCTCGAATTCGTTTCTGTTGAGCGTCACGAGTACAGCGCTGCGCCGGCGCGCCTGTGCGGCAATCAATATGTCATAAGGGCCGATCGGCGCTCCCTTTGCTTCGAGATACGCCCTGATGTCGCCAGCTTCCGTGGCATCCCCGGCGTCGAAGTCCACGACCTCTGGAACACCGTCGAGAAAGGTATCGATTCGCGCGTGATTGCGGTCAGGGGTTTGACTTTTCGAAGCTCCGTAGCGCAACTCGTACAGAACCGGCGCCGGCAAAACGAGCCTGGTGCCCAGAACGATTTCCTGCTCAAGCCGCGCTTCCAGACGCGGAGCGCGTCGATTCATGACGCCGATTACGACGTTGGTATCGAGATAGAACATGCCGCCTCAGTCGAACGAAATCGTATCGTCAGGTTTGATCGGCGGTTCGTCGGGAATGTCGGGGAAGGGCGCATCGAGATAGGCGTCAAGCCTCGCTCGCCATGCGGTGACGTCGAACGGAGCCTTGTCGAGCGGCTCGAGGATGACTTTGTCGCCGACCCTGCTGACACGCACTTCCGCCCCCGCGAACCGGAATTCCTTGGGCAAACGCACGGCCTGACTGCGGCCATGCATGAACAGCTTTGCCGTCTGTTTTTTGGCGACGGTGGACATGGCTGGCTCCGAAATGATATATACCAATGATAGATATCATTGGTGATGTGTGAAAGTCAATATCGCCGGTTACGTCACTGGCCCCGTGGTCAATCCACGCCGACGGGCTTCAGTGGTTGGGTGCGTCCGTCGGGATCGTTGGCCGGCGTTTCCAGACGTGGCCCATGCGGTGCGTCGATTGACGCCGTCGCCGACGACGTCGACATAGATGTTCGATTGCGACAGAGGTGCAATGTGCACGTCGCCGTCGAGAAGCCGATCAAAGCCTGAACACACCTTCCTTCTGTCTACGCCGGTCCCGTCTGATCAAGCATAGCCGCGAGGCCTGCGCTCCTGGCGACATCAAATCCAAGCTCCGCAGCTCCCGATACAACTTCCTGACAGCGCTCTGCGATCACGTCGTCGATCGCCTGGGATGGCTCCGCTCGAGACCCACTCGGTCTCCGAGCAAGTCGCGTCCGAATCGATCGCGATAATTCCCACGGTCCTGTCCTCATACTTCCTGACGAATTTCTGAGCGGCTGCACAACGGCGTGGGCGTAAGAGTCGTCAGCGATGAAGGAAGCAGCTTCCTTGTTCTCTTCGCCCACAGCCAACTCATCCGAATTCAGCGATTGCATCGTGGCGTGATTTCGTAGAGGTGCGCGCTCCTCAATGTGACGCCCTGCGGAGCGGTCTCCGTTCGTTTCCCTCACATGCCTCTGGGGTCTCTGCGGAGCGGCCGCGCCTGCTTTCGCTTTGAACGTCGCGCCCGGCGGTTCCATTGGCGTACGGGCGACGACCACACGCCGCCACTCTTCAAGTCTGGTCGACATCCTTTCGATTGCCTTGGATTTCGCGTTATCCTCCAGCAATTCCGAGACTGCAAACACGTTGGGCGGCGACCCCAACGTCAGGTCGGGCACGAAACCAAGCGGCAGGCGCGGCGTCGCAAGCCGGCGTAACATGGGATCTGCGAAGAAATAGTTCCGCAGCCCCACGATGGGCAAACCGCCGCGTGGCAGGATCAGCGCTTTGGTCCGCGGAAGCATGCGCAATTCTTCGCGGCTCATCAGCGGTTCGAGGCTCTCGCGCTCTTCGATCGATTGTCTCGGCCCAGCCGCCGCCGCGCTCGTTCGCATGGATCGACGTTTCACGACCTTCTTGCCGAGTTGCTTTTCGAGGTAGTCGAGGACATCCGGGCTCTCGCCCCCCAGGAAAACAATAGCCTCGCTGTTGTCCAGGATCGAATTCCGCCCCTCGTGCCCGTAGACGGCCTGCACATCCGTCAGGGACTGGACGAATGTCCACACCGACACGCCATTGCCGGCGAGCACTTTCATCATGGCAATGAGGGGCTCGATCTTCCCAAGCGTCGTGAACTCGTCGAGCATGAGGAGGATCTTGTGCTCGCCCGGTTTCGGCCGCTCGTCGCTCATGATGTTGATGAGCTGGGACAAGAGGACATTCGCAATCCCCGTCATGATGGCGATCTGGGAAACGCGGAAGTCCAGATAGACGGTGTGTGGCGCCCTTCGGAATTGCCGCAGATCGAAACTCGAAACGTCCGTCGCTCGTTGCACGATCTCGTTGGTAAAGGCGCGCATCGACATACGCGCCTCGCCGTAGACGCCAGCGAATTGCTTTTCGCCCATGTTCACGACTGCATTCAGTTTGGCGATCGTGAAGGTCGAAAGGTCCGCGCTTTCATCCCGCAGGATCCCCTTGATCCGGTCGATCACATAGGTTCGTCCGAACAGGACATCCATGACGGCGGAAATCGCCTTGCGCTCGACGCGCTTTGACTCCAGCACATAGGAAATGACGCCCGCGACCATTTCGCGGGCGTCCTTCATCCAATATTCTTCCTTGAGCCCGGGACTTGCGACAATGCCGGTCGCGCAATTGCCAATGTCCATCTCGCGAAAACCCGGCTCGGTCCGGATGAAGTCGAGCGGGTTGTAGCCGTGTGAGAAACGTTGGGCGGGCGCGAACTTGAACACTTTCGTGAAGCGGCTGCGCCAACCTGCCGTATGGTCGAAGGTTTCGCCGCGAATATCGAGGATGACCATTGATCCCCTGAATTCGAGAGCGTTCGGAATAATGAGGCTCGCGCCCTTGCCCGACCGCGTCGGACCTGAGACGAACACGTGCCCGAAGTATGGGGAGCGCAGATACCTGCCGCCGATGAGCCTGCGCCGTGTCGTCCATTCCGGCATGCCTGTCGCTGGGTCCACGATCTTCTTGGCCCAGGATAGGGACTGCCCGCCGAACCGACCGAGCAGCAGAGTGCGAGATCGAAAGAATCCCGTGGATGCGAGGTCGCCTGAATCCGCAAACCGAGC
>JAKALI010000172.1 GCA_021813195.1 Pseudomonadota bacterium | reverse complement strand
CACATCGGCCAGGCCAGCGCTGGCGTCCTCCCACGACAGCCCGCCGTCGGCGGACCTCCAGACCGCCTCCTGATCGGCCAGCCAGGTTCCGGCTCCCCCCGGTAACGCCGCCAGCGCCGATGGGCGCCCAATGCCGACGCGGTCGGCTGCTGGCCTTCATAGCGGCTACATCCGCGATCTGTCGGAGCTTGCTCGGTGACGCTCCCGCAACTCATCGCCAAGGTCCAAGGCGCCTACACCTGCCGACAGGGTATCTACAGCGCCCGCTGCAATACCGGTGAGCCTTATGTCTTCGTCGGCGAAGGCGGCAGCGCGCCCGGCGTCGTCTGGTCTGATGAAGGCAGGACGCATTACGCCACTGACGAGGAAGCCTGTGACGGCTTCTGGCGCGCCCTTACGGCCTACGCCGAGGGCGTGCGCCACAAGCACCTCTTGCCGGAACCACTAACGCTGTGGTGGCGCTACGCCGAGCCGCACCTGTTCGTCGACCAGATGTGGCGCACCCAAGGCAGCTCGGCCGTTGATGACATCTGGCACTCTAAGCCGGGACGAAACCGCGAGCGGCGCTGCTATGTCCGCGGCCGCCTCTGCCTCTCCGCCGAACCGATTGTCTGGGCCGACCAAGCGGCATATGATGCCTTCGATCCGCGCGGCTAACCTCAAGGGGGAATCCCATGGCCAACGACTCGAACCTCTCCAAGCCGTCCGAAAAAGCTGTGGATGAAAAGGACGCCGTTCGTCAGCATCACCGCTTGGCCTTGGGCGAGAAGACCGACGGTCAGGCCAACCCCAACGGTGGCGCGCCGACCAAGGCGTCGCGCTCCGGATCGTCCTGGTAGATGACTGCCCCCGGTCAGCAGCTTCGCAGCCCGGAAGAAATCTACCGCAACCGGGCCGAGGCACAGGAAGAACAGCGCCGCGCCTTCATCCGCTGGAACTGGCGCAAGGATATTGCCGCCATCCGCGCCAACCTCGCCCGCGGTATGAGCAAGCATCGCCTCGTCCAGATTTACGGTGCCGAGAAGGTGGACGCCGCCATGCTGGCGGTCGCCGAACAGGTCTAAGGCGTCCGCTGTCCTAGTGGCGCCATTTCCCGAAGCGCACCAAAATCGACATCCATGGAATTGCGCCGCGCCCAGCCGACGAGCTTTTCCCGCTCGTACAGCGCCCGGCCTAGTGGATTGAGCCGATACGGCGGCCCCTTCCGGCGATAAGCCAGTGTCTCAAGTGCCCTTGGGGTGATTCGATAGCCGAGTTCGGTCAGGCAATTGGCCGCCTCTTTGCGGGTAAGCCATTTCTCCGGTGCCCCCATGAGCCGTTCCTTCCGCTTCGGTGACGCGCATAATTCTACCTCATGTGCATCCGCATACTCAACGGCACCATATTTTGATTGCGCTCACCTTTAAGATCGGCAGATGCTCCGCGCCATGGCGAAGCGCTTCGACGAGTTTCTGCAGGACGAGATCAGGAAGACCGAAACCTGCGCCCTCGATGAGATATCTCTGGGGGATTCCCACCTCCACGCCTACCACAAGGGCGTCAAGCAGGGCCTCACGATCGCCCTCAACGAAACCAGGCGCCGCCGCCGTTCGGATGACACAGAGGAAGACCAGTTCTGATGGCCCTTAAACGCACCGCCGCCGCATCTGCCCCACTCACGGAATCCCAGCCGATCTCCTTCGCCACCTACAACAACACCGTCGAGTTCTCCTACGACACGATCGCGGAAGCATTCCCCGTCGTCGATCCGGGGCGGAAACCGTTTGGAAACAATGTGCTGGTGCAGATCCGGCAGCCGAAGACCCAGACCCGTGGCGGCATTCTTCTGGCGCAGGACGCCCGCGCCACCGAGTATTACAACACCCGCGTCGCCAAGGTGGTCGCCGTCGGCCCGCTGTGCTTCAGCAGCACGCACACCTTCCGCGATGAGGACGGCAACCCGGTCAGCCACAACGTGCCATGGCCAGAAGGCGCCTGGTTCGAGATCGGTGATTACGTCGAGGTCCCGCAGTACGGCGGCCAGCGCTTCACCGTGGCGCACGAGGTGGAACGTGAGGAATTCGACGCCGGTCCCGGCCGCATGGTGCCGAAAAGGGTCAAGGAAGAGGTGACCTTCGCTATCTTCAAGGCCAAGGACATCATCGCTCTGATCACCGTCGATCCCAGAAGCGTCAAAGCGTACACCGATTAAGCCGAGGAGATTTCCAGATGGCCAAGAGCAGCCCGATTACCGAAGCCGAAGAGGATATCTCCGACGCCGCAGGCGGTTCTGGAAATGATGTCGTCGATGTGCTCGGGGGCTCCGGTGGTCCGTCCCGGGCACCCGCGCCGGCCGCGGACAATACGCCGCACTTCGAGATCGTCGAGGTCAATTCCGATGATGAGCCGGTTCCGGCGCCCCCGCTGCCGCGCTTCGATGACGGCCAGCACGGAGCACCGGCACCGGCGCCGACCGCCCCACAATCCACGGACGATGACGGCCAGATCGACCAGAACCAGCCCCAGTTCAACAAGAAATGGGCGCAGCGGAGCCGCCGCCGGGAAGGCCGCGACCGCACGCTGGCCGAGAACCGGGCCCTGCGCGCCGAGGTTTCCGAACTGCGGCAACAGGTGGAGGGCTTCACCAAAAACTTCAACGACAGCGTCGCCCCCCAGCTGCAGCGGCTGAGCGATTCGCAGGTCCAGCATCAAGTCGATGCCATGGCGGCCCAACTGGCGACGGCGGAGCGGACCTTCACCGAGGCCGAGGACCGCTACTTCAGCGCCCTCAGCAGCGGCGACACCGATTCGGCCCGCCGCTATCTCCGGGAACGCGATGACGCCGCCTTCAAGCGTTATCAGCTGCTCGGCGCCAAGGAGCAGATCGAGCGGAACCTTGCCGAAACCCGCCGCTCTCCGCAGGCGCCGCAGGCGCCGGCCAGCCGCTTCGATGATGGCCAGCGCGCGCCGGGCGCTCAGCCGGCACGGCCGGTATCACCAGCGGCGCAGGCCTATAGTCAGGATTTCCTCGGCGAGCTGCCGTGGTTCAACCAGCCCGGCGCCGAGGACGACACCCGCATGGTGCTAACGCTGGACAATCAGGTCGCGCAGGATGGCTTCGATCCGGCCACCTCGGAATACTGGGACGAGTTAGCAGATCGCGTCAGCCGGTACATCCCCCATCGCTTCGGCGCACCACCGGCGGCACAACCTGCCCGGCAGGCACCGCAGCCCCGTTTCGCCCAGCAGCCGCAGCCGGCACCGCAGCGCCGCGGGCCGCCGACGGCCGCTCCGGCGACCACACCGGCGGCGCCGCGACCCAATCAGGTCCGCATCAACCCGGAGCGTCGCAAGGCCCTGGAAGAGGCCGGCGTGATCGATCCTGAGGGTAGGATTGTCAACCGCAAAAAATTCGATAGTATTGCGTCCCAATATGTAGAGTTCGACCGCGCCAATAGCGGCGGACGTCAGTAGAGGCACCATGGTACAGCGCGAAGAAAGATTGACGGAAGAAGCCGGCGCCCAGCGCGGGCCGCGTCGTCAGTCCCGGTCGCCCCGCAGCACGGGTCGTTCGGAAGCCTCCGCCTTGGATCGTGATGATGTTTCCGACGACCGATCCTACGATGAGCGCGCAATGGGAGAGCATTTTGAGGATTTGAGCGAAGACGAGCGCTTCGCCCTGTTCTCGAATTCTCTCGATACGTCGCTGGTCTTGCCTGACCTTCCGACGATGCCAGGTTTTCATGTCTGTTGGCTGACCACGACGCACCAGAGCGACACGATCGCCAAGCGTCTCCGCCTCGGGTACAAGCTGATCCGCGCCGACGAACTCGGCCCGGCGTGGCAAAGCACCTCGGTGAAGACGGGCGAATACGCCGGCTGCGTGGCAATCAATGAGATGATCGCCGCAAAGATCCCCTTGCGCCTCTGGGAACGGTACATGCAGCAGGTTCACCACGTGCTGCCCCTGGGTGAGGAGGAAAAGCTCCGCTCCGCCATCGACACGATGAAGGAGGAAGCGGATGCACGTGGATCAAGGCTCGACGAAGGTGACGCAATGGCTGGCATCGTGCGCAGGGCGCCAATGCCGAGCTTCGTCAGGTAATCCTGATTCGGTTTAGAAGGCTGCGGTGCCCACGGGTTAACGTTTAACCAGTGAGGCAACCATGTCGTCTACTTCTTCGCCGTACGGCCTTATCCCGATCGGGGATGCCACCGGCACAGTCCGTACGCAGCGTATTCCGAACGGGATCGCCCAGTCCTACGGGGCCAACATCTTCACCAACCAGCCGGTCAAGCTGAACGCAAGTTCCGGCACCATCCAGGCCGTCACGGCCACGACCGACCAGATTTTCGGCGTCTTCATGGGCGTTTACTACACGCCACCCGGCGGTCAGCCGACACCGTCTTCCATCTGGCCTTCCGGTGCGACCTATTCCACCACCGATGACATGTTCGTCTGGGTCGTTCCGGCCTGGGTTCCGGGCATGCGCTTCCAGGTCCAGGCCGACGGCACCGTCGCGCAGGCCCTGCTCGGCAGCCAGTTCAACCTGTCGAACTTCACCAGCGGCTCGACCTTGGTGGGCCTCTCGCAGTGCACGGCTGCTGCAGCTGGCGTCGTCGGTTCCAGCCAGGGTCAGCTGGTGCTGGAGGAGTTCTATCCCGGCGTCAACTCGGCGATCGGGGATGCCTACACGGATCTCATCGTCGGCATCGCCTACCCGCAGATCGTGGGTGGCTACCAGACCAGCATCGGCTAACGGCCGGCTAGACAACCTGTTGAAATAGGAGGCTACCTTGGCCACACCAATGCTCTCGACGCAATTCAAGTCAATTGTGTCGCCCATCCTCAACGAAGAATTCGACGGCGTCTACGAACAGCGCGTCGACGAATGGAAGGGTCCGTTCCGCGAACAGACCGGTATCCCGCGCAACTACCACGAGGAGCCGGTGCTCTTCGGCTTCAGCGCAGCGCCGGAACTCCCGGATGGTGCCCCGGTCACCTACTCCGCCGGCGGTCAGCTCTTCACCAAGCGCTACCAGTACCGCATCTGGGGTCTCGCCTTCGCCCTGACTCAGGTTCTGGTCGAGGACGGCGACCACATCCGCATCGGTCAGATCTACTCGCGCCACCTCGCGCAGTCCCTGATCGAAACGAAGGAAACGCTGTGCGCCAATGTTTTCAACCGCGCCTTCAACAACTCCTACCCCGGCGGTGATGGCGTCTCCCTCATCAACAGCGCCCATCCCATCGTGCAGGGCTCCTACTCGAATCAGCTGGCAAGCGCCGCGGCACTTTCCCAGACCTCGGTCGAGCAGATGCTCATCCAGATCCGCCAGGCCGTCGACGCCAACGGCAAGAAGATCCGGTTGAAGCCCCGCGCCCTGGTCACGGCGCCGGCCAACGTCATGCAGGCCGAAACCATCCTGCGCTCGGCCCTCCGCACCGGCACCGCCAACAACGACGTCAACCCGATCAAGTCGATGGGGTTGCTCGACGAAGGCCAGTACAACATGAGCCGCCTCACCTCGCCGACGGCATGGTACGTCGTCACCGATGCCCCGGAAGGCAACAAGCTTATGATGCGCCGTGGCATCAAGCGGTCGATGGAAGGCGACTTCGAGACGGATACTATGCGTTTTAAGGCGACGGAACGCTACGTCCCAGGGTTTACTGACCCTCATGGAACGTACGGAACTCCGGGGTTGTAGCCTAATGTTTTGATTGCTTCTGTCAAATCTCTCGTATAAAGGCGAGAGACAAGATGGAGGCAGAGATGTCAGAGATACCGATTGGGAAGAAGTGCATGGTCGTTGGCTGCAACAGCATGGTGAAGGCGAAGGACCTCTGCGCGATGCACTATCAGCGCAGCCTGCGTCACGACGGCTTCACTGGCGATACGCGGTCGAATCCAAGCACTTGCTCCGTGGCCGATTGCGAGCGCCAGACCGTCGCGAAAGGCCTGTGCCAAATGCACTATTATCGACTCCAGCGGACGGGAACGACCGACCCGTCCGTGAAGGTCGAAAAGGTGTGCGAGGTGGAAGGCTGCGATGGTGTCCACGTCGCCAATGGCCTCTGCGCAAAGCACTACAAACGCATGAAGCGGCACGGGGACGTGATCCAGACGCGCTCCTCGGACTGGGGCGCGCGTGAGCGCCATCCGCTTTACAAGACTTGGAATGCTCTGCTCAAGTATCACGGCTCCGAGGTTTGCGACCGCTGGCGCGATCTATGGTCTTTCGTCGAGGACATGAATGGAACGCGCCCATCGCCCAAACACAGGCTCCGGCGCCTCAACGAAAGCTCCAAGTTCGGCCCTGGAAATGTCTATTGGGGCGAGCCGCGGGTTCGGAATACTGATCCTGACGCCTTATCTACGCGCGCCGCATACATGCGCGAATGGTATGCAAACAATCGGGAGACCGTCGTCAACGCAGATTTGCGCAAGCGTTACGGTATCACTTTGGCGGACTACGGCCGTATGTTCGAAGATCAGGATGGTACCTGCGCCATTTGTAGGCGCGAGGAAACCCGCGTCGACCATCGCACGAAGAAGGTCAGCCGCCTCGCCGTCGACCACGATCACAAGA
Source organism: Pseudomonadota bacterium (assembly GCA_021813195.1). The sequence continues at coordinate 1,146 of JAKALI010000172.1, read as the reverse complement.
CCGGCGACGTCCGCGGGCTCCTGTGCCACCACTGCAACAACGCGCTCGGCGCTTTCGATGATGACCTCGGCTCCATCATGGCGGCGACGATCTATCTCGCCAAGCATTCGACCGATGGTGAATCTGTCCTGAGGAATGCAATCATCCATCTGCAGGCCGCGCTTCCGCCGGCCGGAACCGCATAGGAGACCGACATGGCTCTTGACATCGAATCCACCGCCCTCTCGGCCTTGACGGTCGCCGGGGTTCCCACCATGGGCATGAGCGGTGTCCCGGTCACGCGGGGGAATGTCTACTTCGTGAACTCGACCTACGGGGCCGCGGGCAATCCAGGCTCGGCGGGCTCGCCGATCGACACGCTCGCCAACGCGCTCGCCAAGTGCACGGCGAACAACGGCGACGTCATCGTCCTAACAGCCGGCCATGCCGAGACCGTGAGTGCCGCAGCGGGCATCAACGTGAACGTGGCAGGCGTGACGATCGTCGCGGCCGGTGATGGGGATTCCCGCCCGACCTTCACCTTCGGCACGAGCACCGCGGCGACGATCACGATCACGGCGGCCAGCGTCACCTTCGGCCTTCCCGGCAATCCGATCCTTGGCGTCTGCAACATCGACCAGATCGTCAGCCCGATCGTCGTGTCTGGCGCCGCGTGCTCGGTCGCGATCGAGTGGCGCGACGGGGCGGCTAACCAGGAGGCCCTCCGTGCAATCCTGACGTCCGCGACGGCTGACAATTTCAATGCCTACGTGAAGTACAACGGCTTCACCGCAGGTACGCATTGCGTCAATGCGGTGCGTCTGGTGGGCTGCAACAACGGCAATATTACCATCGACTTCTACGGCAAAGCATCGACCGCCATCGTCGAGTTCGCGACCACGGCCTGCTCGAACATCAACGTCTCTGGCTACTTCTACAATTCCGGAACGACCGACTTCACGAAGAACGTCGTCGACACGGTTACCGGGTCGACTTGGTACTCGTCCGGCTTTGACGGCGCGGCCGGTGCGGCGTTCGGCGGTGGCTCCGGCGCGGTCATTGGCTCCGCCGACTTTGTCGCGGAGTCCACTTCTGGAGTGGGAGACGCATCGAGTTTCGGCAATTCTGTTACGGATTTCTCCGCCGTGTTGTCGCGGACAAGCGGCG
>JAKALI010000171.1 GCA_021813195.1 Pseudomonadota bacterium | reverse complement strand
CAGATCGGCCGTGAACCCGGCACGGAAGCGACCCTTGGTCCGGCCCTCGACCTCGGCCTTGGCGGCATCGATCGTCGTCGGCCAATCCGACGGTACGGTCGCGGCGATCTTCGGGTTGGCTGCGAGGAAGGAGGCGAGGGCCTTTTCCAGAACGTGCTCGTCACAAGACAACAGCCCCTGAGCCGCCATAGCCTTCAACCGATCCGCCGTCTCCTCCGACATCTCGACGGTATTCGCGTCGCCGCCCTGGTAGAGACCCGCCAGACGGGTGCTATGCAGCGCGATGTATTCGGGACGATCGAGCATGTCGGTATCGCCTGCGCTCCGCGCGGCCCTGACGTCATCCAGGAACGTCTCGCTATGGCGCATCCGCTCCAGCATCCAGAGCGCCAGCTCCTTGTCGCTCGCATCCTTGCGCGGGACCGAGGTTGAATCACTGGCCATCGTCGTCAGCCCTTTTTTTCATCGTTCTTGGCTCTCTTCTTCAAGGCCCGCTCTTGCAGTTCTTCCTCGCTCGGAATGCTCTTCAGAGCCGTCTCGTCGAGCGGCGAGGATTTCAGGTATTCCGCCAGCAGGAACTCGAAGAAGTCGGGGAGGGTCCTGAACCCGGCCTGCTTCATCGCGACCTCCATCACCGCACGCACGGTCACGGTCATGTAGAGCGGCATAGGCTTGATACGGAGCCGCCGGTTGCGCCGCCGTCCATCGTCGTCTTCCAGCTTGCGGCCGTACCATAGCTCTTCGAACGACCGGCCCTTGTTCTCTTGGGCCTGCCGTCGTCGTTCCTCGTCCTCGTCGTCGCCCCTACCGTGCATGGATTCCGTCCCGACCGTTCTCCAGTCTAGTTCGACTACGCTGCAATTGCCAGCCGACGGGATCGGGCGGATGCGGTGAGGGAGGGCGGATGACCGGTGTGTCCGGTTTCGGTTCCGCGTCGACGCGCACTGGCTCCATCTCCCACTGTGTCACAGTTGGCCCGGCCCAGAGCAACACCAGCACGACCGACCCAATCTCCAGGACCACGGCGATCCAGACGGGCAGCACGACGCGGAGCAGGGTAGGGTCGACGTTCAGCAGCGAGGCGATGGCCGTGGCTTGCGGGTCATGGTCCCTGCTGGCCCCGGCCTCCTGCAACTTCTGGAGCCCTATCCGGGTACCACTCCGCTCCGCGGTGAGCCGCTCGCGAGCCTCAGCCGTCGCCAACTCGCTTCGAAGCGCTGCCACAGTCGTGCAGAAGCGGCGCCCCGTCGCGCTCGTGATCTCCACGCAGGCCTTTGTCGCCGACCACGACCACTCGATCTTCCTGGCATCGAGTTCGGCATTCACGACGGCCGGCTGACGTGACGCCGGGAGAGCACCCAGAGCCGCGTCGATTTCCTGCAGGCGGCCCCGCAGCGCCTCGATGCGGTCCGAATGAGCGACACGGTTCGCCGTCGCAGCGTTTCGCGTCAACGCTGCAAAGCCGGTGCCGGAGGTCAGCGACAAGGCGACAAGCAAAATCAGCATGCCGGTCGAAAGCGCCAGGTGCCACCAGGCGCGCAGGAGCAGGGCGCGCACGACCAGCACCGGCAGCACAGCCTTGGCCATATCGGCAGACAGGCTGACGGCCGCGAGCAGAGACGTCTCCATGGCGGTTTGACCGAGGCTCGATAGGAACACAGCGTTCATGGCCGCCGACACCGCGATGAAGATCAGAGCCGAACCGGCGATGGCGGCATGCACGAGCAACGACATCTGGCGGGGTCCTCTCGATGGTTCCCGTCATCTGCATAGATGCCACGCCCAGCCTCTGCATGATGGCCCCCTGATAGGAGCTTGATATCAAGGACCTCGCCCCGTGCAGTGACGGCATCTTCGCTCAGCCTGATGGCTGCAACCGAGATGACAGATCCGATCTTTTCACCGTCTGGTGCGTCTATGCGCCAAGCTCCCGTCGAGACGCCGGTCGAGATGACGAGCGGGTAGGGGCTTGCGTGTCCACTGCCGTCAGTCTTTCCCATCCTTTCTTCGCCGCCCTCTCAAACCGGTATGGCGACCTCATCAGTTTGCCGCCACGGTCTCACAGGCGCGCATCTCACAATCGGACGGGCCGGCATGCCCGTCATGCCGAAGGCATGCCTCCGGCATGACCGCGATCCAAGGCCGCCGGCCCTTCAACGGAAAAATGACAAGGCTCCGTCACGACTTTGCGCTTGCGCAGCCCGTGCCACGTCTTGCGCCATGGTCACGGGCGCCCGCGCCGCGCGTGAACGCGCTCAAGCGCAAACTCGCGCCACCTCATAATTTTTGCCGTTGACCGCGATGCGACGCTGTGAGGCGCGGGCGGCAACGAGGTCGCCAATTCCGGCCCTCGCTCACAACGAAGAAAGGTCATTCCTCATGACGACAGCATCCAACAAACCCACCCATCGCATCCTCGCCGTCACCCGTCGTGGCGAAAAAAGCTACTGGCAGGACATCGGCTGCGCTTGGACCCAGAAGGACGGCAAAGGCTTTTCGCTGAAGCTCGAATACCTGCCCCTCAACGGCGGCGACATCATGCTGCGCGAAGCCGATGCGGCCGACGCCAGCACCGCCGACCAGGCGAACGCCAGCCAAACCCAAGCAGCGTAAAGGAGGCCGGCATGAGACATGACACTCACTCCCGCAGCGGCTATCGCGATCACGATTACGATACCCGCATCCTCCTCGTCGATGACACCGACGAGGACGCCTCCCAACTCCTCACCGTCATCTGTGACGGCGACCCGCGTTTCAATCGCGGGTTTGACTTCGACGCCTACAACGGAGGCCGCGCATGAGCGAGACCCCCGTCATCACCATCGAGCGCCGCCGTTACGCGGCGCTCGTCGATGCCCTGAAGCTCGCGCGCTACGCGCTGCTTCGGTCCGGACGGCGGTTCGATTGCCCGCCGCACGACCACTACACGGTCGCGCACACGATCGATGTCGCCATCGCCAATGCCGTCCATATCGGCCCGGAGGTGCGCTCATGAAGACCTACGACATCACCATCGTCGAGGTGCTCGTGCACCGCACCACCATCAAAGCCGATGGCCTCACCGCCGCCAACGAGCTCGCCCGCGAGATGTGGGACGAGGACGGCGTCGGGTGCTTTCACACCGAAACCCTCGGCCGCACCGATCTTATCGTCTGCGACGAAGCGGAGAAGGAGGTGCAGCCATGACGACGAAGAAACGAGAATCATCGGCGAAGCTGAAGACCTTCGCCGTCGGCTACTATCTCGAGCAGGGCTTCACTGTCCTTGTCAAAGCGGCTTCCGCCGAAGATGCCGAGAGCAATGTTCGCCGTCGCCTCGATGAGGCTGCAGATGAACTACCGCGAAGTGAGCGTGTGCACTGCGACTACAACACGGTCAGTGTCGAGGAGGTGCGGTCATGAACCAGCTCTTCACCGTCAAGCTGACCGACCTCGGCGAATACGAACTCACGGTCGCAGCAAACAGTGTCAGGGAAGCCGAGAGCATCGCCAAGTCTGTCCTCCTGGACGAGGTGACCCAGCTGCCGACCGGCACGCGCATCACCGCGCGCGAGGTTCAAGCCACTGCTGAACTCGCGCCGGATCAACCGCTCCGTCGTTTCGATGTCCCCGGCATCTACACCATCGAATTCTCGATCGAGGTGCCAGCCACATCTGCCGAAGATGCCAAGCGACATGCCGCGCGGATCTACGATCACGACCCGTGTCCTTGGGAACATGACGTTCGAGTGGACAACCTGCGCTGGCAGGTTGCCCAGGAGGTGCGCTCATGAAGAACCTTCCATGGACGCATGATGGCAACGGTCTCATATTCGGACAATGCGCCGAGGACGATGACGAAGCCCCGCTCATCGCCGATGTCATCACCGACCGAGAGCGAGCACCGTTCGGCATCATGACCGATGCCGAGCGAGAACACGCGGAGTTCATCTGCCGCGCGGCGAACACCCATACTCAGCTCATCGCAGCTGTGAAACTGGCATTGCTGGCCTTGAACACGGCGCCTCGGTTTCGTGTCCGCGGTACGGACAGCTATGCCATTGCATCGGCGCTCGACGACGCATTGTCCGAAGGAGGTGCCTCATGAGTGTCGGCATCATCCTCGGTCCGCGTCCGCGGAGCACTCCTGTTGCGAAGGCGAGCGTGAAGGCCGCACCGCTGCCGCAAGCCTTCCGATTGGGCGCAGCCCGTATCCCGAACGAGTATTATCCGACCCCGCCGGAGGCAACGCGCGCGCTGCTCTCCGTCGAACGGTTCGAAGGCTCGATCTGGGAGCCCGCCTGCGGCGAGGGCGCCATCGCATCCGTGCTGACGGAGGCTGGCCATAGCGTCGTCGCCACGGACCTCGTCGATTACGGCTACGGCATTCCGCGCGTCGACTTCCTCAAAGAGACGCGGCCACGCGCCAGGCACATCGTGACCAACCCGCCCTACGGTTCGGGATTGGCCGATGCGTTCATCGAGCGCTCGCTGGCCTTCGCCAGAGAAACGCGTGGCACCGTCGCCATGCTGCTGAACCTCTCATCGCTGGCGCATCGCACGCGCACGCGATGGTGGCAGGCGCATCCCCCCGCACGGCTCTACGCCATCGACGACATCGTCTGCTGGCCCGAGCGGCACTACGGCCCGCCACCCACCCAATTCGCCCGGCACCGCTACTTCTGGGCGGTCTGGACCCAAGACCACAAAGGCCCCTCGGCCTTCTGGTGGCTGTCGTCGGCGGAATTCCGCCAACGCCAGTCTTTTCCCAACAACAACAAGAAAAGGAGATACTCATGAGAACACCCAAGCAATCTGAAGCGGTCTTCGCCTGCGGCATGGCCATGCACGCCTGCCTCGCGGCGCTCGTACATCAACTGGCCGAAGCGCAGCAGTCGGCCATCGATGCCCGCAATGCCATGGAGCGGCACGAGGTCAATCTCGCCGTCGGCACCATCATGCCGCTCGAGCAGCGCATTCCCGAATGTGACACCCTCGTGCGTACTGTGCTGAACCTGCAAAGCTGGCGCAACCGCATGCCATCCGACGCGGAGCTGGCCGCGGAAGGCGGTGCCAAATGACCCGTCATCGCACCTATCGCGTCATCGCGTACAAGACCGAGACGCTGTTCGTTGATGTTGCCGCCCGCAATGAAGCGACCGCCATCAAGCGCGCCGAACAGCAATGGGACACCGGCAAGCGTAGTCGCTTCCGCGAGTTGCTCGACTATCAACCGATGCGCTTCGAGGTCGACGAGGATGCAACCGATCATCTTGCAGACGTGACCAACGACGATCGCGCCCATTGGGCCAAGGTTGCGCTGCAGGCCTTCGACCGTGAGACCGGCTCAGGCCTCGGCGAAGAGGGACTGCATGACCTCCTCTGCGACATCGGGCACTACGCGGATACCGTCGGCATCGAATTCGCCGAAGCCCTCGACCGCGCCGGCCGCATCTGGGCCGAGGAGACCATCGATGCGCTGCAGGAAACCCGCAGTTGTCCGGTGACCAACGCTGACCGCGCAGCGGAAGGCGGTGCGAAATGAAGCGCCTGCTTATCGATGAGCTGACCTGCCCGCGCTGCGGGCATCGTGGCTCCTTCCACATCGACATCACGGCAACCGCCTATGTCGATGACTGCGGTACCTGCGTGGAGAGCAACTACTACTGGGATTCGGATTCGGGCTGCGTCTGCTTGACGTGCTTCTACGAGGCCAGTGCCGGTGCCTTTGCGGGAATGGCCCCCGTGATCTGGTCGTCGCCGAGCGCCATCGGAAGTGCCCGCGCAGCGTTGGAGACCCTCAGATCCTCCTGTGAGGAAGCGCTCGATGGTCGCTGGGACAGAAGCGATGACGGCTTCGAAGCGATGATCGAGGTGGCCGACCGCGCCATAGCCAAGCTGGGCGAGGTGCGCTCATGACCACACGCTATGACCACGTCTTCACCATCGCGTTCAGCCTCGTCTCGTCGGACCCATCGGGATGTGACGTGGCGCCAGCCGAGTTGCGTACCGCCATCCTGACACGGCTGGCCGCGCTGGCCGACAACGAGCTGATCGAAGCCGTCGGCGCTCCCTATGACAGCTACGAGATGGACGTTCCGTCCGGGGAGGCAGCATGACAAGTGCACCCTCTTCGAAACAGCGAACCCGCTGCGGCAGCTGGCGCACCTTCGAGCGGCGTTTCCAGCCGATGCCCGCACCCAACCATGACCTGCTGTGGGAGTTACGCGGCGAGGTGCCCGCCGGTGCCGATCATCGCTACTGGTGGACAGTGGTGGACTGCGATGGCCGCTTGTTCGTCACGCCCGGCTTCCACTTCGTGAACCGGTTCGCGTACATCCGCTGCGCCGTGCCATGGACCGACGACGACGAGCGGCAGCCGGATTATGTATATGCGTGAAACCGCCAGATACGCCTCGCGCATCGTCCGTCAAGCCCGTGCAGCGCATCACAGGTGCTGCACTGCACGCCTCGCGGCCAAGGGGCGTTGACCGCCGATGCTCTTCGAGGCGTGAAGGGGCATCCATGATGTTTATGCGAGGCGCGCTTCGCTTACTCGCACAAACATCATTCTGGAGAAGACCCCATGACCAACACCAACACCGCCACCCCGAAGAACGCCCCCACGCATAAGCTTTACCGCGTCATCAAAGGCAAGACCGAGCATGACAAGGCCTTGTGGTCAGAAGTTGCCGTGTGCTGGCCGCACAAGGACGGCAACGGCTTTTCGGTGAAGTTCAATTTCAACGAGGCACCGCAGCAGGGCGCGGAATACGTCATGCGCCGCGACCGACGCGGAGCAGCGCAAGGCTAGGCACCCCATGCGCATCATTGATGCACTGACCCGCAACCCCGCCTGCTACGACCCGCAGGCGGGATTTGCGCCGAGCAGCAAAAATCCTGTTCTGTTTCTCAACGACGAGGGCAGGCCGTGGACGCTGGGCATGGTGCTTTCCATGTGGCAATTCCTCTTCGAACAGACCCGCCGCGAGATTTGCGGGCGGCGCATTCCGTTCTAGTTCTGCCAGCACGCGCGGGCTTGCCATCACGTTGATATTGACGAGGCTTGCCGCGTAGCTCGCGGCAAGCAATTGGCCGCGCTTGCAATTCAACTTGCTATCAGGTGCATATCTGCCTGCCATGAGCTTGGCGCGGGCGGCACATCGCGCCGATTGCGACAGCGGGCGGGCATGCTCAAGGCATCCTGACAGCAACCGGACATCAAGCTTTTTCACCGCCTCCTGGCAGGTGCAGCCCGCGGCCATCACATCCCCGCTCGCCCAGCACTGAAGGCGTACCACCCCGCCACGTCCTCCCTATGAAGCGTGATTGGCTCTCCCCACGCGGGACGGGGAGGGGCGCGTATCATTCAAGCCTCTTGTCGAATTGGCCGCTCTCTCTGGACTTTTTGGCGGGCGGTCATCTGAAAGGGCAATATCAAGCTCATCCTTTTCTCTTTTGAATGTCTTGCGGCACCTAAACTGAAGTCGCGCGTCAAGGGGATAGCAAGATGGGTATCCGTGTCACGGATACTCGCGGCATACGCCGCGCATCTTGTCGGGGCGATGGTGCCCCGAGCCCCCGGACGCTGCGCTCTGCTGGAGGGGAGCGATGCCGCGCAAACACAATTGTCCGCCGACATTCAAGAAAGGGGCAGGCTCGCTCGGCCGCCCGAAGGCGACGCACGTGCGCAATCACTGGATCACGTTTCGCATCACGGCGGAAGAGCACGTCCTGCTCATAGACAAAGCGAAACGCTCGGGCATGACCGCCGGCGAGTACGCGCG
>JAKALI010000170.1 GCA_021813195.1 Pseudomonadota bacterium | reverse complement strand
AGGGCAAGTTGGGAGGCCAGGCGCGGGTGGAGGACGTGGCCGGCACCTGGAAGGACCTGACCGACAACGTCAACTCGATGGCCGGCAACCTGACCGGCCAGGTGCGCAACATCGCCGAGGTGGCGACCGCGATCGCCAGCGGCGATCTGTCGAAGAAGATCACGGTGGACGTGAAGGGCGAGATCCTGGAACTGAAGAACACCATCAACACCATGGTGGACCAGCTCAACGCCTTCGCCGGGGAGGTGACGCGGGTGGCGCGCGAGGTGGGCACCGAGGGCAAGTTGGGCGGCCAGGCGCAGGTGCAGGGCGTGGCCGGCACCTGGAAGGACTTGACCGACAACGTCAATTCGATGGCCGGCAACCTCACTGCCCAGGTGCGCAACATCGCCCTGGTCACCACCGCCGTGGCCAACGGCGATCTGTCGAAGAAGATCACGGTGGACGTGAAGGGCGAGATCCTGGAACTGAAGAACACCATCAACGTCATGGTGGACCAGCTCAATGCATTCGCCGGGGAGGTGACGCGGGTGGCGCGCGAGGTGGGCACCGAGGGCAAATTGGGTGGCCAGGCCGAGGTGAAGGGCGTGGCCGGCACCTGGAAGGACCTGACCGACAACGTCAACTCGATGGCTGGCAACCTGACCGATCAGGTGCGCGGCATCGCTCGCGTCGTGACCGCGGTTGCCACTGGCGACTTGAAGAAGAAACTGACGGTCGAGGCCAGGGGCGAAATCGCCTCTTTGGCGGATACGATCAACAACATGATCGATACCCTAGCGACGTTCGCCGATCAGGTGACCAGCGTGGCGCGTGAAGTCGGTGTCGAAGGCAAACTGGGCGGTCAGGCCCGCGTGCCGGGAGCTTCGGGCACCTGGAAGGACCTCACCGACAACGTCAACCAGCTCGCCGCCAACCTGACCACCCAGGTACGCGCGATCGCCGATGTGGCGACCGCGGTGACCAAGGGCGACCTCACGCGTTCGATCGGCGTGGCGGCTGAAGGCGAGGTCGCGGTCCTCAAGGACAACATCAATGAAATGATCCGCAACCTCAAGGACACCACCGAGAAGAACACCGAGCAGGACTGGCTCAAGACCAACCTGGCGAAATTCACGCGCGTATTGCAGGGCCAGCGCGACATGCTGACGGTATGCAAGCTCATCCTGTCCGAACTGGCGCCGCTGGTGAAGGCACAGCACGGCGTGTTCTACGGCATGGAAGGGGAAAAAGACGACGCCCATCTCGGTCTCCAGGCGAGCTATGCCTACAAGGAGCGTAAGAATCTGTCGAAGCAATTCCGCCTGGGCGAAGGCCTGGTTGGGGAGTGCGCTCTGGAGAAGGAGCGCATCCTGCTCACTAACGTGCCAAGCGATTACGTGCAGATCAACTCCGGCCTCGGGGAAGCTACGCCCATGAACGTCGTGGTGCTGCCGGTACTGTTCGAAGGGGTGACCAAAGCGGTCATCGAGCTGGCGTCCTTTGAGCGTTTCAGCCCCACCCATCTCGCCTTCCTCGAGCAGTTGACCGAAAGCATCGGCATCGTCCTCAACACCATCGAGGCCAATTCGCGCACCGAAACACTGCTGCAGCAGTCGCAAAACATGGCGCAGGAGCTGCAAAGCCAGCAGGAAGAGCTGCAACAGACCAACGAGGAGCTGGAGGAAAAGGCGAAGTTGCTGGCCGATCAGAACGCCGAGGTGGAACGTAAAAACCGGGAGGTGGAAGTCGCCCGGCTGTCCCTCGAGGAAAAAGCGGCGCAATTGTCGCTCACCTCGAAGTACAAGTCGGAATTTCTGGCCAACATGTCGCACGAGCTGCGCACGCCGCTGAACAGCCTGCTGCTCCTGGCGCAACAGCTTCGCGACAATCCCGACAAAAACCTCACCGACAAGCAGGTGGAGTACGCGAGGACCATTCATGGGTCGGGCAACGATCTGTTGAACCTCATCAACGATATCCTGGACTTGTCCAAGATCGAATCCGGGACGGTGACCGCGGATGTCGGCGAGGTGGCGTTTGCGGAGTTGCGCGACTTCGTCGAGCAGACCTTCCGCCACATCGCCGACGACAAGAAACTGGAATTTGCCGTCGAGCTCGATAATTCCCTCCCGTCCTCGATATTTACCGATGAACGGCGCCTGAAGCAGATCGCCAAGAACCTGCTGTCCAATGCGTTCAAGTTCACGGCTGAAGGCAAAGTGGCTTTGAAAATCCGGCCGGCGGCGCAGGGCTGGAGTAGCGACCACCCCACCTTGAGCAAGGCCGCGACGGTGGTGGCGTTTGCCGTCAGCGATACCGGCATCGGCATCCCCAAAGACAAGCAACAAGTCATTTTCGAAGCATTCCAGCAGGCCGACGGCACCACCAGCCGCAAATACGGCGGCACGGGGCTGGGGCTGGCAATCAGCCGCGAACTGGCGCGTCTGCTGGGCGGCGAAATTCGCCTGGAGAGCGTGTCCGGACAAGGTAGCGCATTCACGCTGTATCTGCCGCTGCATTACGCCGCGCCGGCAAAATCGGGGGCCGGTTCCCCGGGGGCCGGGCAAGGTGGACAAGAACGTAGACCGGTGAATAAACAGCAGCGGAAATTCGAAGGTGCTCATGCCCCTGCCGCTTTCGCCAACGCAAGCGGCGTGGAGGACGGCGGCTACGCCGCGGACGGCATACCGTGGCCGGACGGCGCTGCCGCGGACATGATGCCCGCCGCACTCATGGCGGAAAGGATCGAGGATGACCGCACCAGCATTCAGCCGGGCGATCGTGTGGTCCTGATCGTCGAAGACGACCCCCGCTTCGCCAGCATCCTGCTGGATTTTGCCCATGAGCGCGGCTTCAAGGCGCTGGTGGCGATGCAAGGACAGACCGCGCTGGCGCTGGCCAGGCAATACCGGCCGGATGCCATCACCCTGGATATCCGGTTGCCGGACACGAGCGGCTGGGTCGTTCTCGATCAACTGAAACACGAGCCGGCAACGCGTCACATTCCGGTACACATCATTTCCGTGGAGGAGGAAGCCGAACGCGGCCGCAAGCTCGGTGCCCTGGCCTATGTCACCAAACCGGCCGACAAGGAAGCGCTGAACCAAGCCTTCGCCAGGATGGAAGACTTTCTCGCGCGCAAAGTGAAGAACCTGCTGGTGGTGGAGGACGATCCGGCCGAGCGCGACAGCATCGTGGAACTGATCGGCGGCGACGACGTCCAGGTCACCACGGCGGCAACCGGGGCCGAGGCGCTTGCGGCGCTCAAGGAAACGCACTTCGATTGCCTGGTGCTGGACCTCGGGCTGCCGGACACCACGGGATTCGATCTCATCGAGGAAATCAAAAAAGAACCCAGCCTGCAAACTCTGCCCATCATCGTGAATACCGCCAGGGCGCTGACCGCCGAGGAAGAAGCCCGGCTCAAAAAGACCACCAAGTCGATTGTGGTCAAGGATGTGCGCTCGCCGGAGCGGCTGCTGGACGAGGTGATGCTGTTCCTGCACCGCGTCGAAGCCGATCTGCCGGAGTCCAAACGGAAGATACTGGAGCAGGTGCGTAAAACCGATCCCTTGCTCGCCGGTAAGAAAGTGCTGATCGTGGATGACGACGTGCGCAATATCTTCTCCCTCACCGCGGCGCTGGAACGGCATCGCATGCAAGTGCTCTCCGCCGAGAACGGCAAGAACGCGATCGATCTGCTGAAAAAGACAGCGGACGTGGAGATCGTGTTGATGGATGTCATGATGCCGGAGATGGATGGTTACCAGACCATGCGCGCCGTGCGCAAGTTGCCCAGGTTCAAGTCCCTGCCGATCATTTCGCTGACCGCGAAAGCCATGAAGGGCGACCGCGAAAAATGCATCGAGGCCGGCGCCTCGGACTACATCACCAAACCGGTCGATACCGAGAAATTGCTGTCGCTGCTCAGGGTATGGTTATACCGCTGAGGAGCCATGAGGACGTGCTCCATTCGAGGAAAACAAAGTTTCGACCGGGCTGAAAAACCGGCGCAGCGTGAGTGATGAGTGCCACCATCGACATGGTAGAAAATATTGAAATCGAGTTGCTGTTGGAAGGAATATTCCAGTGTTATGGCTACGATTTCCGCCATTATGCGCCCGCCTCCCTTAAGCGCCGCGTCCGGCTCTGCATGCGCGAGGAGGACGTGGACACGATTTCCGCCCTGCAGGAAAAAATGCTGCATGACTCCGCCTGCATGGAGCGTTTTCTGCTTGTGCTGTCCATCAACGTCACCGCGATGTTCCGCGACCCCGGCTTCTATCTCGCGTTCAGGGAAAAAGTGGTGCCGCGGCTGCGCACCTACCCTTTCATCCGTATCTGGCATGCGGGATGCGCCAGCGGCGAAGAGGTCTACTCCACCGCCATTCTGCTGCAGGAGGAAGGCTTGTATGACCGCGCCCGGCTTTACGCCACCGACATGAACGAAGCCGTGCTTGCGCGGGCCACGGACGGGATCTATCCGCTGGACAGCATGAAAGAGTATGCGGCGAACTACCTCAAGGCCGGCGGCAAGCGGTCTCTTGCGGAATATTACACGGCGCAGTACGAGCGCGCCATTTTCCGGGGGGATCTCAAGAAAAACATTGTCTGGGCACAGCACAACCTGGCAACCGATGGCTCGTTCAACGAGTTCCATGTGATCTTGTGCCGCAACGTCATGATTTACTTCGATCGCGTGTTGCAGGCGCGCGTCCACAAATTGTTGTACGAGAGTCTGGTTACCTTCGGCCTGCTCGGCCTGGGGGACAAGGAGACGATTAAATTCAGCCCGCACGAAGCGGCTTATGAAGAACTGGACCGTGCGGGAAAATGGTACCGGAGGGTGCGCTGATGGCCTTTAGCTTCGTTGCCATCGGCGCCTCGCTGGGCGGCACGAATGCGCTGCAGGTCCTGCTGCCCGCCCTGCCCGGGGATTTTCCGGCGGCACTCGCGCTGGTGCTGCATCGCGGCAGGGATTCCGACGAATCGTTAATCGACTTCCTGCAAAGGAACTGCCGGTTGCCGGTCGGGGAAGCGCAGGACAAGACCCTGATCACGCCGGGGCATATTTATGTTGCGCCCGCGGATTATCACCTGCTGGTGGAAGGCAATCATTTCGCCTTGTCCACCGAGGCAGCGGTGGCTTATGCGCGGCCTTCCATCGACGTGCTGTTTGAATCGGCCGCGGAAGCCTGGGGAAAGGCGGCGATCGGAGTCATTCTGACCGGCGCAGGCCGGGATGGCGCCCAGGGTTTGGCGGCGATCAAGCGTTACGGCGGATTGACCGTCGTCCAGGCGCCCGCAACGGCGGAACGTAGCGACATGCCGAATGCAGCCCTGGCAACCGGCAAGGTGGACGAGATCCTGCCGCTTGACGAAATTGCGCCTTTTCTCGCCAGGCGATGCGGTTCGATCTAGGGAAAATTGGAGCGCGCGAATATGCAAGTAGAAGACAAAGCCGACATCCTGGTGGTCGATGACGACCCGGCCAAACGGCTGGCGCTGGTTTCGGTGCTGGAACAACTGAATCAGAACCTGGTCGTCGCCGAATCCGGTCGGGACGCCTTGCGGCTCTTGTTGAGCCATGAGTACGCCGTGATCCTGCTGGACGTGCGAATGCCTGACATGGACGGCTTCGAGACGGCGGGGCTGATTCGCAGTCGCAAGCAGTCGGAAGTTACGCCGATCATTTTCGTCACCGCCTATTCCCGCGGGGAGACGGACATGCTGCATGGGTATTCCCAGGGCGCAGTGGATTACGTTTTCACGCCCATCATCCCCGAAATTCTGCGTGCCAAGGTTTCGGTGTTCGTGGATTTATTCCACAAGACGCAAGCGATAAAGCGGCATGAGGAGCACTTGGAAAATCTGGTGGAACAACGCACTGCGGCCCTTACGGCAGAAATCGCCGAACGCAAGCGCGCGGAGGCCAGGATCACACGCCTCAACCGCGTGTACGCAGTCCTGAGCGGCATCAACACCACGATCGTGCGCGTTCGCGAGCCTCAGGAACTCTTCGACGAAGCCTGCCGCATCGCGGTGGAACACGGCAAGTTCAGTTTCGCCTGGATCGGCACGCTCGATGCGGACACGCGGCAGGTCACACCGGTCGCCAGGGCAGGCCGCGACGACGGGTATCTGGATCAGATCAACTTGACCGCCATGGCCGATACCCCTGGAAACTGCCGGTTGACGGCGGAGGCGATCACGCAGGCGAAGCCGGTCATCTGCAACGACATCGCCACGGACGATCGCATGAATGGTTGGCGTAGCGAAGCGTTGAACCGCGGCTATCGTTCCGTGGCAGTGTTTCCCCTGATGCTGGGAGCCCGGCCAGTTGGGGTATTCCTGCTCTATGCCCCGGAAGCGGACGTTTTCGACGAGGAGGAGATGCGGCTGCTGATCGAAATGGCCGGCGACATTTCATTTGCACTGGATCATATCCAAAAGGAAGAGCGGCTCAATTATCTCGCTTATTTCGACGCCATTACCGGCCTGCCGAACCGCGCGCTGTTCCATGAACGGGTCGAGCAGCGGATCGGCGCCGCACACCGCGATCGGAAGGTGTTTTCCGTAATCATGCTCGACCTCGAACGGTTCAGCAGCATCAATGAATCTTTCGGCCGCCAGGCGGGGGACAGTCTGTTACGCGAGCTCGCGCAGCGGCTGAAACAGGCGCTCGATGAAACGGAAAGTCTGGCCCGCCTTTCGGCTGATTATTTCGGTATCGCCATTCGGCACGACGATGAAGGTGCGGGCATCGCCCATATCCTGGAGACGATTCTGTCCGGGATCCAGAAGCAGCCGTTTCTGATCTGCGGGCAGGAGCTGCGCGTTTCGGCGAGGGCAGGGGTATCGTCTTATCCCGCCGACGGCAAGGACATCGAGACCCTGCTACGCAACGCCGAAGCGGCGCTGAAAAAAGCCAAGCTTTCCGGCGACAAGCACCTGTTCTACGCCCCCGAGTTCAATGCACAGGTCGCCGGGAAGCTGACGCTCGAAAACAAGCTGCGCCGGGCGCTGGAACAGGAACAACTGGTGCTGCATTACCAGCCCAAGGTCAATCTCAAGAACGGGCAGATTTGCGGGCTGGAGGCGCTGTTGCGCTGGAACGATCCCGAAACCGGCCTGGTGCCGCCGATGAAGTTCATTCCCGTGCTCGAAGAAACCGGGATGATTCTGGAGGCGGGCCGTTGGGCGTTGGCGAAGGCGGTGTCGGACTCCTTGGCGTGGCGGTCGAAAGGCTTGGGGGTTCCCCGGATTAGCGTCAATGTTTCGCCGATTCAGTTGCGGCAGAAAGATTTCGTCGGCATGGTGGCGCAGGTGATAAGCGGCGCTGAAAACACGGCGGTCGAGTTGGAACTTGAAATTACCGAGAGCCTGATCATGCAAGACATAGAGGCCAATATCCCAAAACTCCGGGGCATTCGGGAGATGGGCATCGAGGTGGCAATCGACGACTTCGGCACCGGCTACTCCTCGCTCAGCTATCTCGCCAAGCTGCCTGTCAACGTTTTGAAGATCGACCGGGCGTTCATCATAAACATGACCAGCAACCCTGATGATCTGAGCCTCGTCTCCACCATCATCGCCCTGGCGCATTCCCTGAATCTGCGGGTGATTGCAGAAGGGGTGGAGACCGAGGAGCAGGCGAAGCTGCTGCGGCTGTTCAAATGCGACGAGATCCAGGGGTACTTGTTCAGCCCGGCGGTTCCGGCGGAGCGAATCGAAGAATTTCTGCGCGAGAATAAATCGCTGCCGCGCGAGCGCTGAGGCTCCTGAATGAGACCG
>JAKALI010000169.1 GCA_021813195.1 Pseudomonadota bacterium | reverse complement strand
GCGATCGTCGATTATTGGGGTTCTAAGCCGGAACCGCCGAAAATTCCGTCAGCCGATCAACGTGGCTTGTCCCGCGCCCGGTCGATGGGGTAGACCCAACAGTCGTGTCACTAGCCGCCATTTCGATCACGGCAATGCCAGCCGGACGTCACGTCCAGATTGTTCCGGTCTGGATGAGGCCGACTGACGTCTCGGATGACGGGTGGCATACAACTGCTGTGAGTCCTGCAGGGGGGCAGCTGCCTGACCGGACGGCGAGCATCAGCCCATCTCATGTATTAGTCATGTCAGCTTTGACACTGCGCACGCGACGGCACCCGACCCGTTGCAGACCCCCAGACATATGGAAAGCTGACGCTCAACGTGGAGTTAGCCGGCGCGGCGCGGCTTCATCGCGCAGCGTCCGTGTTGATGGATGGGTTAGAACTCTCTGGGGCACACATTTGAGAAAGACTATTTTTCAGCCAACGCAAAACCCGCGTTGCCAGATGCAACCACTGAGACAAATACAAACGGCACTGGACTAGTATTTAGAGCGCCATGCACTTGGCCAGGTTTTGCTATGGCAATATCTCCAGCCTTTAGATGAGCGACTTTGCCGCCTCCTTGGTAATACTCAGCCTCTCCAGAGATAACCGTCCAAGTATCTTGGCCGTCCGGGTGAACATGAGCGGTTATTTCTTGCCCAGGATGGGCATGCCAAACAACAACTGCTGAGTCCTTGGTTTCCAGAACCACTGAACGAATTGGTTCGCCGTCAGACGGACGAATATATTCTGTTACCGAAAATATTCTTGATTCCATTTCCATATCCACTCCAAAAATCAGAGCTATCGCCAAATTTTGGTGACGGCGGGGCCGGTCAGGCGGCGGCGGTTTTGGGCTGACGGTCGATCGGCTTGGCGATGACCTCAATCCCGTCGGCGAATGTCACACCGAGAACGAGTTTTGGCAACTGGTTATGACCGTCGAGACGGCGCCAGCTTTTCTGCGCGCCCTCGACCAGTTTGAAGACCATCGCGATCGCGGTCTTGTTCGACAGGCAGCCCTTCGATCGGATGGTGCGGTGGCGCACGGTGGCGAAGGTGCTTTCGATGGGGTTGGTGGTCCGCAAGTGTTTCCAGTGCTCGGCCGGGAAGTCGTAGAAAGCGAGTAGCGTGTCCCGATCCTTGGCCAGGCAGTCGGCCGCCTTGTCGTATTTCAGCGCGTAGCTCTCGATGAAGGCGTCGAACGCCAGCTCGGCGGCGACCTTGGTTTCGGCCATCCAGATCTCCTGCAAGGCGCGTTTGGCCTTCGGCTGCTGGCTCTTCGGTAACTTGGCGAGCACGTTGGCGGTCTTGTGCACCCAGCAGCGCTGCTCGCGCGTTTTCGGCCAGACTTCGCCGGCGGCCTTCCAGAACCCGAGTGCGCCATCGGCGATGACGAGCCGCGGCGGTACGTCGAGCCCGCGCCGCTTCAGATCGAGCAGCAGATCGCGCCAGTCGTGTGCGCTCTCGCGGGCGCCATCGGTGAAGCCGACCAGTTCCTTGCGGCCTTCCGGCGTCGCGCCGATCAGCACCAGGATGCACTGCTTTTCGTCCTCAAGGCGGGCTTCGAGATGGATGCCGTCAGCCCAAATGTAGACGTAGCGCTTCGCCGACAGATCGCGCTTCTGCCAGGCGGCGTGCTCGTCGAACCAGCCATCCTTCAGGCGGCCGATGGCCGATGCCGACAACCCGGCAGCATCCTTGCCGAGCAGCGCCGCCAGCGCCTCGGAGAAGTCGCCGGTCGAGATACCCTTCAGATAAAGGATCGGCAGCAGCGTCTCGATCGACTTCGACCGGCGCATGTAGGGCGGCAGGATCGACGGCGAGAACCGGATGCGGCCGGGATCGCCGGCGGCGGCCGCTCGGTCGCGAACGCGCGGCTGGCGGACGGTGACCGGGCCGATACCGGTCATCACCTCGCGCTCCGGCAGGTGACCATGGCGGACCACCCGCTGCTGGCCCTCCTGCGTCCTCAAATCGGCATGCTTGTCGAGAAAGTCCGCGACCTCGGCCTCGACTGCCTTGGCGAGCAGGGCACGGGCTCCGTTGCGCAAGATTTCGGTGAGTTGATCGTCGACGAATCCTGGCTGAATCAGCTTGATAACGTTATCGTTGGACACGGCATATCGCTCCTTCGGTGGAGAAGTGGAGGCGTCAAGCACCCCCACGATATGCCGCCTTCCCGATTCCCGCCGTCACCAACTTTCGGCGATAGCTCCAAAAATCAATTTGGCTTGAGAAGTTATTACAGAACAACTGTATCCGAGAGTTCTACGTTGCCGATAACCGGCCCGAAACGGCGGCGCAACGCGCCGCTGTTGGGGGTCCGTGTTCATCGGCGGGTTAGACCTGTGCTTGCGTAAGACGAATATCGACTTCTCGGTCGACGTATTTCCATTCCTCTGACGCACGCAGTTCGGAAAGCAGCCTGTTGAACTCAACCTCATGAATTGGCGCGTATTCGAACCAATTCAGAAAATCGAACGGTTCATTCTCTGAGAGGTCGCGGCAGTGGTGGAGCTTGCGCGCTACTGCAGGCAAATACTGAAGCCCGATTTGGACGTGCTTCGACTGTTCGAAAACGCTCCGGCGTTCGTCTTGCGTGAGCTCCCACCAAGCTGCGTTCTTCCGGATCGGTATTAGCGCACCGCACGTTGCTTCTGGGCGCGCCAGACCTTGCTGCTTCGCTACAATTTCATTCTTCTCTGCGCGCATGACATATCGTTCATTGCTGGTTATTCCACGAAGTATCCAGGGTGCATTGGTTTCAGACTGCAACTCTGAAGCGGATACGACGTTGAGCCTTTTGGCTTCAGGCAGGGGCTCGCCAACTCTCGTTTCGGCCCTGACAATCCGCCAAGGGCCAATGTCTGCGCCGACGAAAGCAAATAATCGTGTATCCATTTCAATCTTTCATGTGTGAATGTTTTAACTCTTGCAGCTTCGAAGAACCTATCTGCCGATCCCGTGCTTGTGCATCATCGCCTCCGCGCAACTGCGACGACCGCCCGCAGCAATCACATTGAACTTTCGAATCGAAACTGCTGAAGCGAACCTACGCGGACGTACGGCCGCAGTCTGTGCGCTGCCGGACGGAGCGCTGCCAATTTGCGCCTACTGGCAGGCTGTGAGTGCGCGGATGGGCCAGCGACCTCCCTTCATAGAGGGAGCGAAGCAGGTCAGAGACACTATTGAACGTCCGCTACCGGGAAGATGCTTGACCGTCCGCAACTGGCCGCCTGCCGCCGACCGCGGTCTGGCTCGAAAGCAGTCTGTCAACGCGCCGTTTCATTGTTGCCATGATCATATCTTAATCGCGCACAGGCGGCCACAGGCGGGCAGTATGAACCAGCGTCAGTATCCACACCGTTTCGCCGTCGATCTGATACACCAGGCGATAGCTTTCGTGCGGGATCAACTCGCGGGTCCCGGGAATCTTTCCCGGCTTGCCCAGCATGGGGTGCTGGATCAAGCGGGCGGCCGCGTCGCTGAAAATCTCATCCATCCGGGCCGCCGCGCGCGGATTGTCGGCTGCGATGTAGTCCCACACATCGGCACGGTCTTGCTGCGCTTCGGGCGTCCAAACAACCCTCACGCCTGGCTCGCCACACTGGCACGCCGTGCGGCGAATTCGGCCTCAACTTCATCGTTCGACCGCCCCAATCCAGCGCGCATCGAAGCCCGGCCGGCTTCGACCTTGCGGCGCAGGAACTCGTCGTACTCGCGCGACTCGCGCTGGCGCTGAACGAACTCGCGCATCAGCTCGCGCAGCACTTGCGACGCCGGGCGATGGGCCGCCTCGGCTTCGGCCATAAACTCGGCGCGCAACTCAGGCTCCAGCTTCATCGTGAAAACGGCTTGTTTTGACATGATCGGGGCCTCCTGCCACTTGATACTAACAAAGTATATACGCCGTCATTACTAAGCGCTATTCACAGAACGCTGCAAGGCGGGCGTGCGCTAGGCCAAGGCCTGTCGGAAAACATTTGTTTTTCGACAGGCCTTCAACGGTCCTCTGCACCAACCTCCGAGTGGCCGCAAAATTGTGCGGAAAACTCTGTCGCCAGACGCTACCATACGGAAACCTCGTCTTAATGGTTTTCCGCTTATGTTGGTAGGTTACATGCGCGTGTCGTCGGACTCCGACCGCCAGAGCACGAACTTGCAGCGCGATGCGCTGCTCGCCGTCGGCGTCGATGCGCGGCATCTGTTCGAGGATCATGCTTCCGGCGCGAAGGACGACCGCGCGGGCCTGGCGCGGGCGCTCGAATTCGTTCGCCCTGGCGACGTGTTGGTCGTGTGGAAGCTCGACCGGCTCGGCCGTTCGTTGTCGCACTTGCTCGCCATCGTGACCTCGCTCAAGAAAAAGCAGGTGGCGTTCCGCTCGCTGACGGAGAACCTGGATACCACGACGCCCTCGGGCGAGTTTCTGTTCCAGGTGTTCGGCGCGCTCGCGCAGTACGAACGCGCCTTGATCCAGGAACGTGTCGTCGCCGGTCTGGCTGCCGCCCGCAAACGCGGCCGGATCGGCGGCCGGCCGCAGGCGATCACCGGCGAGAAGCTGGAGGCCATCGTCGCTGCGCTCGATGGCGGCATGTCCAAGGCGGCGGTGTGCCGCAACTTCGGCGTCAAGCGAACCACGCTGATCGAGACCCTGGCACGGGTTGGTTGGACGGGCTCTCGTGGAGCGTCATCGCGATGACGACCAAGAGCGAACGATTGACCGTCCTGTCGGACGCCGAGCAGGAAGCCCTGTACGGCCTGCCGGACTTCGACGACGCCCAGCGGCTGGAATACTTGGCGTTGACTGAAACCGAACTGGCGCTCGCCAGCAGCCGGCCTGGTCTCCATGCCCAGGTCTATTGCATCTTGCAGATCGGTTACTTCAAGGCCAAGCATGCCTTCTTCCGCTTCGACTGGAGTGAGGTCGAGCACGATTGCGCCTTCGTGCTGAGCCGCTACTTCCACGGCGAGTCCTTCGAGCACAAGCCAATCTCCAAGCACGAGCACTACACCCAGCGCGAGTGGATTGCCGATCTGTTCGGCTACCGGCCGTGGGCGGCCGAGTTCCTGGCGCAGCTCGCGCAGCAGGCCGCGCAGACCGTGCGGCGCGACGTGATGCCGGGGTTCATCGCCGCCGAGCTGATCGTCTGGCTAAACGAGCACAAGATCATCCGGCCCGGCTATACCACCCTGCAAGAGCTGGTGAGCGAAGCCCTGTCCGCCGAGCGTCGGCGGCTGGCTGGCCTGCTGTCGGAAGTGTTGGACGAATCGGCCAAGGCCGCGCTGGGTCGGCTTCTAGTGCGTGACGACACCCTGTCGCAATTGGCGGCGCTCAAGCAGGACGCCAAGGACTTTGGCTGGCGTCAGATGGCCCGCGAACGCGAAAAGCGCGCCACGCTGGAGCCGCTGCACCGGATCGCCAAGGCGCTGCTGCCCAAGCTCGGCGTCTCGCAGCAGAATCTGCTGTACTACGCCAGCCTGGCGAACTTCTACACCGTCCACGATCTACGCAACCTGAAGGCCGATCAGACCTACCTCTACCTGCTTTGCTATGCCTGGGTGCGCTACCGGCAGCTTTCCGACAACCTGGTCGATGCGATGGCCTACCACATGAAGCAGTTGGAGGACGAAAGCAGTGCGGGCGCAAAGCAATCCTTTGTCGCCGAGCAGGTGCGCCGTCAGCAAGACACACCGCAGGTCGGCCGCCTGCTGTCGCTTTACATCGACGACAGCGTGCCCGATCCCACGCCGTTCGGCGATGTGCGCCAGCGCGCCTACAAAATCATGCCCCGCGATACGCTGCAAACCACCGCGCAGCGCATGAGCGTGAAGCCGGTGAGCAAGCTGGCTTTGCACTGGCAGGCGGTGGACGGCCTGGCTGAGCGCATCCGCCGCCATCTTCGGCCGCTGTATGTCGCGCTCGACCTCGCTGGCACTGATCCGGGCAGCCCGTGGCTCGTGGCGCTGGCCTGGGCCAAGGACGTGTTCGCCAAACAGCAGCGCCTATCGCAACGGCCGCTCGCCGAATGTCCAGCGGCCACGCTGCCGAAACGCTTGCGACCGTACCTGCTGACCTTCGATGCCGATGGCAAGCCGACGGACCTGCATGCCGACCGCTACGAGTTCTGGCTGTACCGCCAGGTCAGGAAGCGCTTCCAGTCGGGTGAACTCTACCTCGACGACAGCTTGCAGCACCGGCATTTTTCCGACGAGCTGGTTTCGCTGGATGAGAAGGCCGCCGTGCTGGCGCAGATCGACATCCCGTTCCTGCGGCAGCCACTCGATGCCCAGCTCGATGCGCTCGCGACCGAGCTGCGCGCTCAGTGGCTGGCCTTCAACCGCGAGCTGAAGCAGGGCAAGCTGACGCACCTAGAATACGACAAGGACACGCAGAAGCTGACATGGCGCAAGCCCAAGGGCGAGAACCAGAAGGCGCGCGAGAAGGCGTTCTACGAGCAACTGCCGTTCTGCGACGTGGCCGACGTGTTCCGCTTCGTCAACGGCCAGTGCCAGTTCCTGTCGGCGCTGACGCCTTTGCAGCCGCGCTATGCGAAGAAGGTCGCCGACGCCGACAGCCTGATGGCGGTCATCATCGCGCAGGCGATGAACCACCGCAACCAAGTCATGGCGCGCACCAGCGACATCCCGTACCACGTGCTGGAGAGCGCCTACCAACAGTACCTGCGCCACGCAACGCTGCACGCGGCCAACGACTGCATCAGCAACGCCATCGCCGCGCTGCCGATCTTCCCGTACTACTCGTTCGACCTCGATGCACTGTACGGTGCCGTCGATGGTCAGAAATTCGGCGTCGAGCGGCCGACCGTGAAAGCGCGCCACTCGCGCAAATACTTTGGGCGCGGCAAGGGCGTGGTCGCCTACACGCTGCTGTGCAACCACGTGCCGCTCAACGGCTACCTGATCGGCGCGCACGATTACGAGGCCCATCACGTGTTCGACATCTGGTATCGCAACACGTCGGACATCGTGCCGACCGCGATCACCGGCGACATGCACAGCGTCAACAAGGCCAACTTCGCTATCCTGCACTGGTTCGGCCTGCGTTTCGAGCCGCGCTTCACCGACCTTGGCGATCAGTTGAAGGAACTCTACAGTGCCGACGATCCGGCGCTGTACGATCAGTGCCTGATCCGGCCGGCCGGGAGAATCGACCGCGATCTCATAGTCAGCGAGAAGCCGAACCTCGACCAGATTGTCGCCACGCTCGGACTGAAGGAGATGACGCAGGGCACGCTGATCCGCAAGCTATGCACCTACACCGCGCCGAACCCCACGCGGCGCGCGGTGTTCGAGTTCGACAAGCTCATCCGCAGCATCTACACGCTGCGCTACCTGCGCGATCCGCAACTGGAGCGCAACGTTCACCGCTCACAGAACCGCATCGAGTCCTATCACCAGCTACGCTCAACCATCGCCCAGGTCGGCGGCAAGAAGGAATTGACCGGGCGCACCGACATCGAAATTGAGATCAGCAACCAGTGCGCCAGGCTGATCGCCAACGCGGTCATCTTCTACAACTCGGCCATCCTCTCGCGGCTGCTGATGAAGTACGAGGCGAGCGGCAACGCCAAGGCGCACGCTCTCCTGACCCAGATATCGCCGGCGGCCTGGCGGCACATCCTGCTGAACGGGCATTACACCTTCCAGAGCGACGGCAAGATGATCGACCTGGATGCGCTCGTGGCGGGGCTGGAGCTGGGATGACGGAAATTTCGGCGGTTCTGGCTTAGAACCCCTTATTGCGAGGCG
>JAKALI010000003.1 GCA_021813195.1 Pseudomonadota bacterium | reverse complement strand
AGGATCAGCGAGCCGGATGCGATCAGTCCGAGCGGATCCAGTCCCAGAGCCCGACAAATCGCCTGTGTCTCCGGTAGGACGGGGATCGCATCAAGATCGATTTCAGCTGCGACCGAGTCGGGGAGCACGCGCGGCAGGTTCTCCGATATGCCTCCGCCTGTGATATGGGACAGCGCCTTGATCGCGCCTGTCTGCCGGATCGCCGCAAGTATGGGTTTGACATAAATTCGTGTGGGAACGAGCAGAGCTTGACTAAGCGATCGGCTTGGGTCCCACGGGGCGGGAGCCTCCCAGGCGAGGCCCTGATCCGCAATGAGCCGCCGCACGAGGCTATACCCATTAGAGTGGACGCCGGACGAGGGAAGTCCAATCAGGACGTCGCCAGGACAAATATCACTGCGCGGAAGGATCTCGCCGCGCTCGACAGCGCCCACAGCAAATCCGGCAAGGTCGTAATCGCCCGGCTGATAGAGGCCCGGCATCTCCGCTGTCTCACCGCCGATCAGCGCGCAACCGGCAAGCCGACAGCCTTCCGCGATTCCAGCGATGACGTCGCGGGCCGTCGTCACATCGAGCTTTCCTGTTGCGAAGTAGTCGAGAAAGAACAGCGGCTCGGCTCCCTGCACGACGAGATCATTGACGCACATGGCGACCAGATCGATGCCGATCGACGAATGCGTTCCGCTCTCGATTGCGATCTTGATCTTGGTGCCCACGCCGTCGTTGGCGGCAACGAGCACCGGATCTTTGAAGCCGGCGGCTTTGAGGTCGAAGAGCCCGCCGAATCCGCCCAAATCTGCATCGGCTCCCGGCCGGCGTGTCGCCTTGACGAGCGGCTTGATCGCGTGGACGAGCGCATTGCCGGCATCAATATCGACCCCGGATTGGCGATAGGTCACGGGTTGGCCGTCGGGATCTGAATTCGGGTCCATGGGAATTTGGGGCCGCTTGGGCTATGGCGCAGATTTCTGGGGGTTCAAAGGTATGATCGTGTCGGTGGGGTGCTTGCGGCGACCCCATTTTTGCCGGATTACTGAGGCCAGTGCGTGCAAGGCAACGCGCTTTTCAGCGGCTCTAGCAGACGGGGATGCGCGCGGCAACAACCACCGGCCATGTTCGCGCAACTGGAATGGTCACCGGGGGCGCGCATTCAAGGCTGTCAGGACGGTAATGACAAGGATTGACCCGTGAGCGTTTTGTCCGCGCGCGGACGCCGACAATCGGCGATCGCCATCTTCACCGCAATGCTGGCTTTTGTTGACGCTGCGGCCGTCTCAGCGGGCCAACCCTATACGATCGCCAATTTCCCCGTCGAGGCTCGGGCTCAGGACGCGGTATCCGCGAAAGAGCAGGCCATTGCCGAGGGTCAGAAAGCTGCACTCAAGTCCCTTTTTCGGCGTATCGTGCCCGTGACCGCATACCGCGCTCTCGATCGCCTCGCCGCCGCCGATGCCGCGAGTCTGCTCGATGGTGTGGCCGTGCGTACGGAACGCAATTCCACGACGACCTACATCGCCGCGCTCGATTTTTCGTTCCAGCCCGACGCCGTGCGCGAATTCCTGCGCGCTCAGGGCGTCCCCTACGTCGACACGCAGGCCGCGCGCGTCGTTCTGGTGCCAGTTACCCGTGATGGCAAGGCTGCGGCTGGCAGTCCCGCGGAATTCAAGGCGGCCAGCGGCACTTGGGCCAACGTTTGGTCCGGTTTCGATCTCGAAAATACGGTCGCACCCGTGCAAGTTCGAGCCCTTATGCCGGAGCTAGCACCTCACGTCTTGCGCCAATTCTACGACGGTGCGGGCGATCCGGCTCGTCAGCTTGCGGGCACCTATGCGAGCGAGCGGGTCGTCGTTGCCATCGCGGACGTTGATCGTGCTGCCGGCCGCGTGCACGTGATGCTGGCCGGCGAAGATGCGGTGGGGCCCTTTGCATGGCAGCGCAGCTATCGCATCGCGGACGGTGATCTGGCCTACACGCTGGAATTGGCTGCCGTGGTCTCGCTTGGGGTTCTGGAGGGGCGCTGGAAGGCCATCAACGATCCGGGCGGAGGTGGCTCGGCGTATCCTGCCGCGGCTTTTGGCGCAGATCCGTCGCTTGGTCCGGGCGTATCTGGCCCAGCCGACGATATCGCATTTGAAGCTGTGTATCGGGGGACGCAAGAGTGGGATCAGATTCGCCGCGTGCTGCTGGAGGCCCCGGGAATCGATGACATCCGCATCGGTTCCGTGACGGCGGGGCGGGCTGCCGTCAGCCTCAAGTATCCGGGAGGCGGTATGGCGCTCGCGTCGCTGCTGTCACAATATGGTCTCACGATGCAAACTGAAATGGGTCGCCTCATTGTGCGCTCGCAGGACCGTTGACACGGGGACGATTTGTCAAGCGACCCTACCCCACAACTCAGCGATCGAGCGTTCGGCTGCGAGCGCCAACGTTTGCTCGGCCGACCGGGTCCACAAATTTTGCGGCGATCCAAGTCACAGTCAGGCTTAACGGTCTCTCGACCAGCCAGGCCTTTGTCGCTAAACCGCAGCGAGGTAACTGAAATCCAGGATAGGCGAGGCTGGCCGATGGCTCCCTTTTCGTCCAGTTTCGCGATCGAGAGCCCGCGTGCGCAATCTGTCTGATCTTCCCGTCAATCTGCCCAACGTCATCACGTTGGGCCGCGTGATATTGGTTCCAGTCATTTTCTGGCTGCTCGTTTCCGGTGAAACCTTGCTGGCATTCTACGCCTTCGTCGTTGCCGGTGTCTCCGATGCCGTCGATGGCTTCCTTGCCAAGCGGTTCGGTTGGCAGACCGAACTTGGCGCCTATCTCGATCCACTCGCCGACAAGCTGCTGATTGTGAGTATCTTCGTAGCGCTCGGCGTTGCCGAAAAACTGCCTCTATGGCTCGTGATCGCCGTGGTCTCGCGAGACATCCTCATCATTGCCGGGGTCGTCCTCGCTTGGCTGCTGGACAATCCGCTGACCATTCGCCCCATTGTGGTCAGCAAGGCCAATACCGCGGCGCAAATCGTATTGGCAGCTACCGTCCTCGCAGATGAAGGGCTGGGGCTCGGGCTCGAGACACTGCGGTTGGTGTTGATCGTTCTGACGGGCGCGTTGACGATCGCCTCACTGGCGGCCTATCTCGATACGTGGCTGCGGCACATGTCGGCCCCGCCTTCGAGGATCGACTGAACCGCACGAACGACGCCGGGGCTTTAGACTTCCGCTGCGTGCCGATCAGTTGAGCGCATGGCCATATGCAGAACAGGCAAGGAGCCCAGATGCGCAGCGATCGACATATTCTGTTTTGGCTGGTCGCGCTGATCGCGGTCGTCGTGATCGTCGGGCTGTTGCGCGAGGTGCTGTTGCCTTTTGTGCTTGGTCTGCTGCTCGCTTATTTCTTCAATCCGCTCGTCGATGGGCTAACCGACAAAGGTCTAGGCCGGATCGCGGGATCAGCCCTGATCGTCGCGGGTCTGATAGGTTCGCTTGCCATGGTCGTGCTTTATGTCGTGCCCGTACTTGCCGTCCAATTGGCTGAATTGGCGCGAACGCTGCCTGCTGATCTTGAGCGTCTTGGTGCAATGATTGAAGCCTGGGCAAGGCTGCAGTTGGGTGACCGCTTTGCTCAGGTTCAATCGGGCTTGGCGGAGGCCCTGAAGACCGCCGCCGACAATTGGGCTGGACTTGCAGGTTGGCTCGCGGGCGAACTGTGGAGCCGCGGGCAAGTTATGATTCAGATCCTGGCCGTCGCGCTCGTGACGCCGCTTGTCATGTTCTATGTGTTGATCGACTGGCACGCCATGTTGCAGAAGATTGATGCCTTGCTGCCGAGGGATCAGGCCGCGACCATCCGCGCGATCGCCTCCGAGATCGATGAGGCTATCTCCGCCTTCATCCGTGGCCAAGGTGTCGTATGTTTCATTCTCGGTCTGTACTATTCAAGTGCGCTCAGCATTGCCGGTCTCGATTATGCCCTCCTCGTCGGTGTGGGAACAGGAATTCTATCGTTCATCCCGTTCGTTGGCTGGGCGACGGGTTTGTTGACAGCCTCCGTGCTCGCCGTGATGCAATCCTGGCCAGATCTCGTTTTGTTGGGCACTGTTGTCGCTATCTTTCTCGGCGCGCAGGCGCTCGATGCCGGTTTCCTGTCGCCGAAGATCGTGGGTTCCAAAATCGGGCTGCATCCCGTCTGGCTCATTCTGGCTCTCTGCGTGTTTAGTTATTTGTTCGGGTTCGTCGGCACTCTCGTTGCGGTCCCCGTTGCTGCGGCTTTGGGTGTTCTGGTGCGTTTTGCTGTGAAGCTCTATCTTCAGAGCGATGTTTACAAAGGCCACGATCCGGTGACGGAGCGCGAGCACATCGAGAGGGTGTGATGGAAGCACCCGACGACCCCGCCGTACCCTGCCAACTCGTCCTCGAGCTGCCTCATCGGGCGGCGCTGCAGTCTGAGGATTTTCTGGTCAGCGCCAGCAACGAGGCAGCTGTCACTCTCATCGACAGGTGGCCCCGATGGTCGGCGCCCGCGACGCTCGTCGTGGGACCTGCTGGCTCCGGTAAAAGCCACTTGGCAAATGTGTGGCGCCTGCGCGCGGGCGCGAGCGAAGTCAAATCGGACCGTCTGGGCGAGGACGCCGTAGCCGCGCTGGAGGCAAACGGCGCGCTGGCGATTGAGGATCTCGACCGGGGCATTTCCAACGAACGTGTGCTCTTTCATTTGATCAATCTGGCGCGGGAAAAGGCCGCGAGCCTGCTCCTGACGTCGCGGCTTCCGGCCGGCGACTTGATCGTTGCCTTGCCGGATCTGCGCTCTCGGTTGCGCGCATTACCAATGGTGAGGATCGCAACGCCCGACGATGGTCTCTTGCGGGCGTTGCTCGTCAAATTGTTTGCGGACCGTCAGCTTGTGGTCGAGCCTCATGTGATTGCGCATTTGGCGCTCCACATGGATCGTTCGTTCGAAGCGGCCTCGCAGCTCGTGGCGCATTGCGATCGCCTCGCCCTGTCGCGTCAGCGTCGCGTCACACGGGCCATCGCTGCCGAAGCCTTGTCTGAGACAGGTCGGCGCACGGCCGATCCAAACGGCACCGTTGACGGGGCCGCGACGCCACCTTCGCGCATGACGCCTGGCGATGGGCCGCATCATGGGCCTTGATTGTCATGCGATCGTCGCATAGGCGGGGCCTATGTCGCGCTCGGATCGGCAGCGAGGGGCGGGGATATGGCGACGGCTAGAGGTGCGACGACAAAAGGCGCGACCGTGAAGGGTGAAGTCACTGCGAAGGGACGAATGAAGAAACCGGCCACATCCAAAACGTCCGCGGCGGGTCCCGCCGATGTCCCGACGGGACCGGCACGATTCTACAATCGCGAACTGTCGTGGCTGCAGTTCAATCGCCGCGTGCTCGCCGAGTCGCGCAACCGCAACCACCCGCTGCTCGAACGGCTGCGCTTTCTGTCCATATCCGCGTCCAACCTTGATGAATTCTACATGGTCCGCGTCGCAGGCATTTATGGCCAGATCGGCGCCGGCGTTACGACGGTCTCCCAAGACGGTCTCACTCCGGCCGAACAGCTCGCCGCGATCAATGCCTTTGCGGCAGGGCTTATTGCCGACAAACAGGCCTCCTGGCGCGAGATCAGGACGGAGTTGGCGGCCGAGGGGCTCCATATCATTGAGCCCGATCAGATCGATGAGCAGGAGCGCCAGTGGCTGCTGGATTTGTTCCTCAGTCACATTTTTCCAATCTTGACGCCGATCGCCGTCGACCCCGCGCACCCATTCCCTTTTATTCTGAACAAGGGTCTCACGATCGCCGTGCAAATGCAGCGGCCCGGCGACAGTCGCGTGCTCAGCGGGCTCATTCCCATCCCCGGCCAGCTGGAGCGTTTCGTGCGGCTCAGGGCCGCGAATGTCGATCGCACGCAACTGCGCTTCATCCAGATCGAAAAGCTCATCGGTATGTTCCTGAAGAAATTGTTTCCCGGGTTCATACCCATGGCACAGGGTGCGTTCCGGGTCCTGCGCGACAGCGATATTGAGCTGCAAGAGGAAGCGGAGGACCTGGTGCGCTCGTTCGAGACGCTGCTCAAACGTCGGCGCCGTGGCAACGTCATTCGCCTTGAATTGGAAAGCCGAATGCCGGAGTCGCTGCGACGTCTGGTGGCGGAGGAATTGGAGGTCGGCGAGGACGCAATCTTTGTAAAGGACGGTATTCTTGGCCTTGCTGACGCCAGTCAATTGATCGTCTCCGACCGCGCGGACTTGATGTTCAAGCCGTTCAATATCCGCTTCCCTGAGCGCATTCGCGAATACAACGGGGACTGCTTCGCAGCGATTTCCAAGAAAGACATCATCGTTCATCACCCCTATGAGAGCTTTGATGTCGTGGTGCAGTTTCTGCGCCAAGCGGTCAACGACCCCAACGTCATGGCGATCAAGTGGACGCTCTATCGCACCTCGCGCGACAGCCCCATCGTTCAGGCACTGAAGGAAGCGGTCGAGGCGGGCAAGACCGTCACAGCCGTCGTCGAATTAAAGGCCCGCTTCGACGAGGCCGCCAATATCCGCTGGGCGCGGGACTTGGAAAACGCGGGCGTTCATGTGGTCTATGGGTTCATCGAGCTCAAGACCCACGCCAAGCTCGGTCTCATCGTGCGCCGCGAAGGCGCCGAGCTCGCCACCTACTGTCATATCGGCACCGGCAACTATCATCCGCAAACGGCAAAGATCTACACGGACTTGTCGCTCTTTACGCGTAATGCCGTTATTGCGCGCGATGTCACGCGCATTCTGAATTTCGTAACCGGATACGGCGATCCAGGCGAATTGGAGGTGATGTCGGCGAGCCCGAACGGGATCCGCCAACGCATCCTCGCACACATCCACGAAGAGACGGAATTCGCCCGCGCAGGCAAGCCAGCCAGCATCTGGATGAAGATGAACTCGCTCGTGGATGCCCAGATCATCACTGCGCTTTATGATGCGAGCGAAGCGGGTGTGCAGATTGATATTGTCTGCCGCGGCGTGTGCTGTCTGCGACCTGGGATTGCAGGGCTGTCGAGCAATATCCGCGTCAAGAGCATCATCGGTCGCTTTCTTGAGCACGCGCGGATTTACTGCTTCGGGAGGGGCGAACCTCTCCCGTCCGCGCGCGCAGCGGTTTACATCAGCTCCGCAGATATGATGCCTCGCAATCTTGATCGGCGCGTGGAGGCCCTGGCGCCAATTCTCAATCCCACAGTTCATGAACAGGTACTCAATCAGATCATGGTTGCCAATCTCATGGACAATCAACAAAGCTGGCGCATTCTCGCCGATGGATCAGCCGAGCGCATCGTGCCCAGCGAAGGCGAGGCACCGTTCAATGCGCACAGCTACTTCATGACGAATCCGAGCTTGTCGGGTCGCGGTCAGGCGCTCAAAACGAATTCACCTCCGCGCTTTAGCGGCACCCGACTGGATTGATCGGGGGTGCGCCGTGACAAGTCTGATGCAGATCGTGGGCGGTGGTGCGAGACAGAATGAGTTGGAGCCACTCGGTGTCATTGACATCGGTTCCAACTCGGTGCGCCTCGTTGTTTACGAGGGCGCTGTGCGTGCAGCCACGCCGCTCTTCAACGAAAAGGTCTTGTGTGGCCTCGGCCGGACTGTTGCCTCCAGTGGACATCTGGGCGCGGACGCGATCGCGCGCGCGCTCGAAGCCTTGAGACGGTTTCGGTCCATTGCGCGAATCCTCAAAGTCAAAAATCTCAAAGCATTTGCGACGGCTGCCGTTCGCGATGCCGCGGATGGCGCGGACTTCATTGTGAAGGCGGCAGAGGCATGCGGCGTCCACATTGATATCCTAACCGGCACGCGCGAGGCCCTTCTTGCGGCCCAGGGTATCCGGATGGGATTTGTCGATCCCGACGGCTTCGCGGGGGATCTTGGTGGTGGAAGCCTTGAACTCATCGATCTCAACGGGGACGGCACAACTGACGCGGCTACATTGCCGCTCGGGGGATTGCGGCTGATGGATCAAGCGCGCGGCAAACTTGACGATGCCGTGCGTTTTGCTGACGAGCAAATCATTGGTATCAACTGGTTGGCCAAGGGCGCGGGGCGGAAATTCTACGCCGTCGGCGGCACATGGCGGGCGTTGGCGAAGCTGCATATGACGCAATCGAAGTATCCGTTGCGCATCATGCAGGGCTATGCCATCCCGACCCGCGAGGCCATCTCGTTTTGCGAATTCGTGCGACGATCAAAGAAGATCGCATCCTTGCCGGGGATTGAAGAAGTTGCCCGCGCGCGGCGCGAGGTCCTCCCCTATGGCGCGCTCGTTCTCGAACGTCTGCTCAAACAGCTCCAGCCCAGCGAAGTTGTATTTTCCGTGCATGGTGTGCGCGAAGGCCTGCTGTTTGGCCTGATGCCGGCGCACGAACGCGTCAAAGATCCGCTTCTAAGCTTCTGTGAGGATTTTGCCCGCCAGCGTTCGCGTTCACTCGCGCACGCTTATGAATTGTGCGATTGGACGGATCAGATCTTCAAGGACCCAGGTCCGGACGAAACGCCTTCAGAGCGTCGATTGCGGCACGCAGCCTGCCTCTTGTCCGATATCGGTTGGCGTGGCCATCCCGATTACCGCGGCGAGCAGAGCCTGGACAAGATTGCGCATGCCGGCATGACCGGGGTCGATCATGCGGGCCGGGTTTTTCTCGGATTGTGTGTTTATTTCCGCCATGTCGGAGCCGACAAAAGTGATTTTTCGGGGTTGCCTCAAAATCTGGCCGGTATGCTGGACCGGCGCACGATCAAGCGCGCGCGCATTGTCGGTGGAGCCTTGCGCACAGCCCACATGATTTCCATCGGCATGCCGAAGGTCATTGACGAAACGTCGCTCTCCTATGAGCCTGGGCGCATTGTGCTGACGCTGCCGCGAGCGCATGGTGATCTCGATGGCGAGCGGCTGCGCCGGCGATTCGAAACCTTGGCGGTGCTGCTCGGCTTGCGCTCGGAAATCCGGGTGACCAATTAAACACACGGAGAAAATGCCGGGTATGGCTGAGGATCCCTATGCCGTGATGGGCCTATCGCCTTCAGCGACCGGCGAGGAAATCCGCCGCCGCTACCGCCAGCTTGCCAAGGAGCTGCATCCCGACGTTAATCCATCGAAGACAGCGCAGGAGCGCTTCAAGTCGGTGACGCGCGCCTTCGACATTTTGGGCGACACGGATAAGCGGCGCGCTTACGATCGCGGTGAGATTACTGCAGAGGGCGAGCCGCAGTATGCCGCGCACCGGGGACGGCCGGGTGCCGCAGGTCCGGCCGACTGGCACTTTGGTTCCAAGTCTTTTGCTGACGCAGACCCCTACGGCGAAGTCTTCTCCGGCTTCCGCAAGACGGCGTCGGAGCCAGGTCCCCGTGCGCAGGCGCGCGTCAGGCGCGGCCAAGATCGGCGTTACACCCTGGAAATCGATTTGGAGGATGTCGCGAACGGGCCGGTGCGGCGGGTCACGCTTCCAGGTGGCGGCGTGCTGGATATCGCAATCCCTGTGGGGGTGCGCGACGGCCAGGTCCTGAGACTCAAGGGCGAGGGCGAGCCCGACCCGCAAAGCACGATGGCGGGGGATGCACTGATCGACATCACGGTCAGACCGCATCCGAAATTCGAGCGCCACGGCAATAACTTGAGCTGTGTTGCAGCGATTGATCTCGACGACGCCATCTTGGGCGGCAAAATCGAACTCGCGACGCTCACCGGGCGGGTTAGCGTGGCAATACCCAAAGGAACCTCGTCGGGTCGTATCTTTCGCCTCAAGGGACAAGGTTTGCCGGATGTCGAAAGCGGGCAGCGCGGTGATCTGTTGGTCACCGTCCAGATTATGCTTCCGGACGACATCGATGACGAGTTGCGATGCCTGATGGAACACTGGC
Organism: Pseudomonadota bacterium; assembly: GCA_021813195.1. The sequence goes on along the minus strand of JAKALI010000003.1, from coordinate 25,185 downwards.
GGCGTAAAAAACAACTCGGTGGTGTCTAGCCTGGCGACCCGTGGGGGCGGTCATCGCCCGCTGCTGCCAAGGTGTTGTGCTCGTCGGCTCTGCCAGGAATGATCATCACTTCGCCACGCGTGAGTGTGAGGGCGAGCTGGCCGCGCTTGAGCCGCAATGCATCCTCACCAAACAGCTGCCGGCGCCAGCCTTTGAGAGCCTGGACGTCGGGCTCATCTTCGCCCGCGATGCGCTCAAGATCCTCGATGTCGGCGATCACGCGGGGAGCGACGCGATGGCGTGCGGCGGCCGCCTTCAAGAGCACTTTCAGCAACTCCACCGTCGCTCCGGCCTCTGCCGAAATCGGGCGGGCGTGGTTGAGTTGCGGCAACGTGGAGGCGTCGCGCTCCAATCCGCGACGGACCACTTCGACGATCTCTCGGGCGCGTGTCGAACGCGAGAAACCATCGCTCAACGTGCGCAGACTGGCGAGCTGCTCTGGTGTGGTCGGCATCTGGTTGGCGATATCGTAGAGCGCTTCATCGCGCAAAATGCGGCTGCGGGGTACGTCCTGCAGCTGGGCCATGCGCTCGCGCCACGCCGCCAGTTCGATCAGAACGGAGAAGGCTTTGCGATTGCGCGTGCGCACTTTGAGCCGCCGCCAGGCATCTTCGGGCTCTGTCACGTAGGTTTGGGGCTGGATGAGCTCCGCCATTTCCTCTTCGACCCAGGACGTTCGGCCGGTCTGTTCCAACTCCGTCTGCAGCCGTCGGTAGACATCCCGCAGATAGGTCACATCGCCAAGCGCGTAGATGAGTTGCTTGTCTGAGAGCGGGCGACGGCTCCAGTCGGTGAAGCGCGAGGACTTGTCGAGGTCCTGCCCTGTGATATCGCGCACAAGGTTGACGTAGCTGACACTCTCACCGTAACCGCACACCGACGCGGCGATCTGGGTATCAAAAACCGGGCTGGGGATCAGCCGCGCGCGAGAGTAGATGATCTCGATGTCCTGGCGCGCAGCGTGAAACACCTTGGTGACGCGTGGGTTCGCCATCAGCTCGAAGAATGGATCCAGCGATAGGCCCTTGGCTATCGGATCGACAATTGCTTCGATGGTATCAGATGCGATTTGGATCAGACACAATTGCGGCCAGAAGGTCTGCTCACGCATAAATTCTGTGTCGACCGCGACAAAGCTGGCCTCGCTCAGGCCGCGGCACAATTCGGCTAGGTCGGGAGTGGTGGTTACGACGCGCATCGTACCCCGTATACATCAGATGTCGTTGAAGAAAAGATCTTTGAATTCGTGCTATCGACCTATTTGCAGCGGCGAACGGCCAACTTGAGGAATAGCCGGACCGAGCGGGCCGTCTGCACGGTTCAGATGCCGCGGTTAACCAGTTGTTTCGACCAATTATCAAGATTTGCGCACTACCTCTCAAATGCCGCGTCGTAATCGGCACGCGGGATGGCGATTGATCGAGGACAGGAGCGCACCGGTGGCCGAGCCCAATGCCTACGAGCAGCTGCTGATCGAGCTCGTCAATCGCGCTCGCCTTGATCCGGCAGGGGAGGCTGCGCGCTTCGGAATTGCGCTTAACGCCGGGCTGACTGCTGGAACAATCTCCAGCAGCCCCAAGCAAGTTCTGGCGCCCAATCCGCTCCTCATCGATGCCGCTCGTGGTCACAGCCAGTGGATGCTGGATGCGGATGTCTTTTCTCATGCCGGGGCTGGCGGTTCCAACCCCGGCCAGCGCATGGGCGCGGCGGGCTACCAATTCAACGGCAGCTGGACGTGGGGCGAAAACATCGCCTGGCAGGGAACGACCGGCACGCCCAACGTCACCGCCTACACCACCGACATCCACAAGAATCTCTTCTTGAGCCCCGGGCATCGGGTCAACATTCTAAAAGATGATTTTCGCGAGATCGGCACGGGTGTTCTCACGGGCGGCTTCCGATCGGGCGGGACGACTTACAACGCGGTGATGGCGACGCAGAATTTCGCGAAGTCCGGCTCGAACGTGTTTATCACCGGCGTCGCCTACAACGATCTCGATAGCGACCGGTTCTACGATGTCGGGGAGGGTCGCGGCGGCATCCTCGTCACCGTGACTTCGGGAGCGACGTGGCTGGGATCGGCTGCGACGTGGATGGCGGGCGGCTTCGCGATCGGGGTCTCGAATGCGTCGGCACTCGTGACGTTTTCAGGCGCTGGGTTGACCACTCCCGTCTCTGTCGTGATCGCGGTTGGCGCGCAGAACGCCAAAGTCGATCTCGTCGACGAAACCAAGATCTTTACCTCCGCGAGCGCCACGTTGGGCGATGGTGCCGTCGAACTGCACTTACTGGGAACCGCCGGTATCCACGCAACGGGCAACGCGGCGAACAATGTGTTGGTGGGCAATTCCGGCAACAATGTCCTCGATGGCGGCGTGGGTTCGGACACGATGCGCGGCGGGATGGGCAACGATACATACTATGTCGATACGGCGGGAGATATCGTTGTTGAGGCCGCCAACGCCGGAATTGATACCGTCATCGCTTCCATCACCTATACGCTCGGCGCCGATGTCGAGAACCTCACGCTCACGAGCTCAGCTCACATCAACGGCACGGGCAACGCGCTTGCCAATACCATTGTCGGTAACAGCAGCAACAACCGCCTCACCGGCGCGGGCGGCAACGATATCCTGAGTGGAGGCGCCGGCGACGACATCCTGCTGGGCGGCATAGGCAACGACACACTGACCGGCGGGCTCGGTGACGACATCTTCGTCTTTAACACGGCGCTCAACGCATCCACCAATCGCGACACGATCACGGACTTCTCACCCAGTGCGGCCGGCAACAATGATGTCATCCATCTGGAGAACGCCATCTTTACCAAGCTGACGGCAACGGGCACGCTCAACGCCGCATTTTTCCGCGTTGGCGTGAAGGCGCTCGATTCCAACGATTATGTCATCTACAACCCAGCGACCGGGGCATTGTCCTACGATGCTGACGGCAATGGCGCAGGCGCGGCAATCCCGTTCGCCATCCTCTCCAACAAACCGACCATCACAAACGCGGATTTCTTCGTGATCTGACATCCGCGTTCGAGTTTGGAGGCGCTTTCCTCGTATTCGGCCGGGCGCAATTTGCTCGATAACAGGGGCATGTTGTTTCAACCCGTAGTGCCGTAGCGTAATTAACTGCACGCAAATCGAGCACGGCGCGTAAAGCGAATTGTCCCGTGTCCTTCTGTCCGCAGTTCCGTCCCCAGGATGTCACACTCCTGATATAGAGGTTCGGCTTATTCGCGCCAAACCCGAGGGATAGCGAATCGGCCAGGGGGTGAACGATGGCGAATGATGCCCAGGCGACGCGGCACTACCGGACGGTCTTTATTTCGGACATTCATCTGGGGACGCGGGCGTGTCAGGCGCAGGCGGTGCTAGATTTCCTGCGGGATGTCGACGCCGATACGTACTACCTTGTCGGTGACATCGTGGACTTCTGGAAAGTCCGTCGCGGTCCCCACTGGCCGCAAACACACAACGACGTTCTCCAAAAGCTCCTGCGCAAAGCGCGCAAAGGGGCCCGAGTTGTCCTCGTGCCAGGTAATCACGATGAAGCGCTGCGCGAATATTGCGGGCAGACCTTTGGCGGCATCGAGATCCACCGCGACATCCTGCACACGACAGCGGCCGGCAAGAGATACATCGTCATGCACGGCGATGAGTTTGACGTGGTTGTGCGCTATGCCAAGTGGCTCGCTCTTCTTGGCGACCGTTCCTATGAGCTCGCGCTGTGGACGAACCAGCCACTCAACTGGGCCCGCCGACGGCTCGGGCTCGGCTATTGGTCACTGTCGCGGTACTTGAAGCTGCGCGTGAAGACGGCTGTGAACTTCATCGGCGAGTTCGAGCACGCCCTCTCCGAGGTGGCCCGCCGGCACGGTGTAGACGGTGTAATCTGCGGCCATATTCATCACGCATCAGATCGCATGATCGAAGGCGTCCATTACCTCAATTGTGGAGACTGGGTGGAGAGCACGACGGCGATCGTTGAGACGCACGAGGGAGAACTGAGCATCCTGCGCTGGTCGGAGCACCAACGCGGTGTGGTTTCCCTGCCGGATGCGCGGCGGTTGCCCGCAGCAGCTTGAGGTTCTTTTGCGCATGAGGATCCTCATCGCCACGGATGCCTGGCACCCGCAGATCAATGGCGTCGTTTCCACGTACATGCGACTGGAACGGGAGCTGTCGGCGCTCGGCGTGGCGGTCGGCTTTCTGACACCGAACGATTTCAGGACGATCTCGTGTCCCGGGTACCGCGAGATCAAATTGGCAATGCCGCGACGTTCCAAAGTCCGCAGCGTCCTCGACAACTTTGCGCCCGACTATGTGCATATCGCGACGGAAGGTCCGATCGGCTGGGCTGTGCGGGCTGCCTGCATTGCGCGTGGCAAGCCGTTCACAACGAGTTTTCATACACGCTTTCCCGAATATCTCTCAGCGCTGATGTCCATTCCACCATCGTGGACCTACAGTGTCGTGCGACGTTTTCATGCTCGCAGTGCCGGCGTGATGGTGGCGACGCCGTCTTTGAGCCGCGAACTCGCCCGGCAGGGCTTTGAGCGCTTGAAGCCCTGGACGCGCGGGGTGGACACGGGTGTTTTCCGGCCGCGGTCCGATCGGCTTTTTGGCCCAGGCCCTGTCTTCCTGTATGTTGGACGCGTCTCGCGCGAGAAGAACATCGAGGCTTTTCTCGCTGCCGATTTGCCAGGACGCAAAGTTGTTGTTGGCGCCGGACCGCATCGCGAAGCGCTCGAGGCCCGCTTTCCCGCGGTATTGTTCACAGGCCCGAAAACCGGCGAGGAACTGGCGCGTCACTACGCGTCGGCGGACGTGTTCGTCTTTCCCAGTCGCACCGATACCTTCGGACTCGTCATTCTTGAAGCCATGGCGTCCGGCCTGCCCGTTGCGGCCTATCCGGTGACCGGACCAGTCGATATCATTGAACCCGGCGTCAGCGGCGTTCTGAGCGAAGATTTGGCGGCAGCTGCGACCACAGCTCTCACCCTCGATCGCAACGCTGCGCGCGCGCACGCTCTGCGCTATTCTTGGCAGAATTCGGCGCTCGCCTTCCTCGATAATATCCGCACAGCCCGTGCAGGGCATGACGCAGTCGCCCCCGCGGCATCCCACGCCGCCGACAAATCTCGGCCCCTCTCCGAGCGCCCTCGGATTCGGGCCCAAAAACCGGAGTTTCCGATCAATGGATAATGTTGACACGGCCGAGACCGTGGAGATTTCCCGGCGCCGCAGCAGCACGCTCGTCGGTGCGGCCGTGCATCGCAATCGCCTGTTCTCCAAGGCCGGTCTGACAGAACGCGCCTTCACATTCGCGTTTTCCAGCCTCGTCTATCCTCAGATCTGGGAAGATCCGGTGGTTGACATGGAGGCCATGGAAATCGAACCGCACCATCGCATCATAGCGATCGCCTCGGGCGGGTGTAACGCGCTGTCTTATCTGATCGCCAATCCGGCCGAAATCACGCTCGTCGATCTCAATGCCTCTCACGTCGCGTTGAACCGATTGAAGAACGCCGCCGCCCGTCACCTGCCGGACCATGAAACATTCTTCCGCTTTTTTGGACTTGCAAATTCACGCCGCAACGTTGCCGCGTACGAAACCTATATTCGCCCCCATCTCGATGCGGAGACGGAGAGTTACTGGAGCGGGCGCGATCTGAAGGGGCGTCGGCGCATCGATCTGTTCGCGCGGGGGTTCTATCGCTACGGGTTGCTTGGAAATTTCATCAGCGCCGGCCATCTCGCCGCGCGTTTGTTCGGTAAGAATCCGCGCCGCATGATGGAGGCGCGCTCGCTCACCGAGCAGCGCGAAATCTACGAACGCGATCTGGCACCCCTCTTCAAAAAGCCGTTCGTGCGTCTGATCCTGAACCAGCGATCGTCCCTATTCGGCCTCGGCATCCCGCCCGCACAATATGATGCACTTGCCGGTGGCCGACCAATGCATGAGGTCGTTGAGGAGCGCTTGCGCAGACTGGCGTGCGGATTCGATCTCAATGAGAATTATTTCGCTTGGCAGGCGTTTCATCGCGGATATCGCGAGGACGGTATGGGACCTCTCCCGCCTTATCTTGAACGGCAGAATTTCGAGGCCGTCCGCAACCGTGCTGGCCGCATCACGATCCGCAATGTTTCTTTCACCACGCATCTCGAGACATTGGCGCCTGCCTCCCTCGACCGCTACGTGCTGCTTGATGCGCAGGATTGGATGACAGACGAGGATCTGAGCGCGCTATGGGCGCAGATCACGCGCACGGCGCGTCGCGGAGCGCGCGTCATTTTCCGCACAGCTGGCGAGGAAACGATTCTACCGGGGCGCGTGCCCGACAACATACTTTCGCGCTGGCATTACGAGGCTGCGCGCTCGGCTGAACTCTCGGCCAAAGATCGCTCTGCCATCTACGGAGCTTTTCATTTGTATGTTCTCCAAGGAGACGCGTCATGATGCAAACCGCCACCAATGATGCCGAGCGGATGGACCGGCACTACCGCTTTCAACGTCATATCTACGATGCCACACGCACACACTATCTGATTGGGCGCCGACATCTAATCGCCGAACTGAAGCCGGCGGCCGGCGAGACGATCCTCGAAATCGGCTGCGGGACGGCCTGGAATTTGATCCGTTGTGCGGAGCGCTATCCGGCCGCCCGCATATTCGGGGTCGACGTGTCCAACGCCATGCTGGATACAGCGCGGGCCTCGATCCGGCGGCGTGGGTTCGAACAGCGCATCACGCTGGCGCAGGCCGATGCCACAAGACTCTCTGCAGCGGAGAAATTCGGCATCCCGACGTTCGACCGTGTCTTCTTCTCATACGCGCTGTCGATGATCCCGGGTTGGCGCGATGCACTGACCATCGCCGCCGGTCACGTCGCTCCCGGCGGGCAAATTCACATCGTCGATTTCGGGCAGTGCGAAGACCTACCGCTCGCTTTCAAGAAGGCTCTGTTCGCATTCCTTGATCATTACACGGTCACGCCGCGGGCTGATCTAGAACAAGAAGTGCGCAAGGTTGCTGCCAACCACGGTCTGGAGCCGTCGTTCTACAGGCTCCATCGCGGTTATACCAATTATGCCAAGCTCGTTCGGCCAAAAGGCTGATTTCGCGGCGTGGATGACCGTGTGCAGTCTCGTGGCATCGCGGGCTTTCGGCCTGATCAAATTAAGTTTCCCAATCCGCGCTGTCTCACCGACGGATCGCAATGTCCTCGGCCGTTTGATGTTTGATTAAGAACGTCAGCACTGGCCGGGGGGTGACATGTATAGCCGGATTGCAACCGTCGCGTTCGTCGGCGTCGAGGCGCGCGCGGTTGAGGTGCAGGTTCGCATCACGCCAGGAAGCCCCACTTTCGCGATCGTGGGGCTCGCGGACAAGGCCGTGGCCGAGAGCCGTGAACGGGTACGCAACGCCCTTCATGCCGTCGGGCTCGGACTGCCCTACAAACATCTGACCGTGAACCTCGCGCCGGCCGATCTGCCCAAGGAAGGGAGCCACTACGATTTGCCGATCGTGCTCGCCTTGATGGTCGCTATGGGGGCGATTTCGCCGGAGGCCATCGCCGACTATGCAGCGATCGGGGAATTGGCGCTCGATGGTTCAATCCGGGCCGTGCCTGGGGCGTTGCCCGCGGCTATTGGCGCTAACGCCATGGGCAAGGGGCTTATTTGCCCTGAAGCCTGTGGACCCGAAGCCGCATGGGCCGGCGAGAATGTCGACGTCATCGCTGCCCCCCATCTCCTCTCGCTCGTCAATCATTTCAAAGGCCTGCAAACGCTCCCGCGCCCGAAGCCCAATCTTGAGCGCGTGCGCGCCAACGCTTTCGATCTCAAGGATGTGCGGGGCCAGGAAAGCGCCAAGCGCGCGCTCGAAGTTGCCGCCGCTGGCGGTCATAACCTGCTGATGGTTGGGCCGCCCGGCTCGGGCAAGTCGATGCTGGCCGCCCGCCTTCCCTCGATCCTTCCACCACTCACGCCGGAGGAGATGCTTGAAGTCTCCATGGTGCATTCGCTGGCCGGGGAACTGATGGGCGGGAAGCTTTGCGTGGAACGCCCGTTCCGAACGCCACATCATTCTGCCAGCATGGCGGCCCTCGTTGGCGGTGGGACGCGGCCGAAGCCCGGCGAAGTATCGCTGGCGCATTTGGGTGTACTGTTCCTCGACGAATTGCCGGAATTCCAGCCCAACGTGCTCGATGCTCTCCGCCAGCCTCTGGAGACGGGGGAAATTATCGTTGCGCGTGCGAACCATCGCATCCAGTATCCGGCCCGCATTCAGCTCGTTGCGGCTATGAACCCGTGCAAGTGCGGCGGCGCCGGGCCGGGCCTCAGCTGCCGTCGTGGCCCACGCTGCCAGGAGGACTATCAGGCGCGTCTTTCCGGGCCGCTGCTTGATCGCATTGATTTGCATATCGAGGTGCCAGCGGTGACGGCAGCCGATCTCGTCCTGCCGGCATCTGCGGAAGGTTCAGCGCACGTGCGCGCGCGCGTTGCGGCGGCCCGCGAACGCCAGCGGACACGGCTGGCTGCTCTTCGGGTCACGGGGGTGAGAACCAACGCGGAGCTCGGCGGAGCGCTGCTCGACGATATCGCCCGGCCAGACCCGGCAGGCTCGCAACTGTTGCAGCAGGCAGCCGAGCGTTTGAAGCTCTCTGCGCGCGGTTTCCATCGTGTGCTCAAAGTCGCGCGCACTCTGGCTGACCTCGATGGCTCCGACTTGATTGGGCGGCTGCACATCGCAGAAGCGCTCTCCTACCGCGGCGAGTCCCTGCATGACCGCCGCGCGGCGTGAGCGCCGGCTGCCCTGTCGAACGAGAATCGCCTAGATCTCACGCCATCGCGACAACGAGAAAGGTTCAGCCACTCGTGAAGCTTCTCCATACGGCGGATTTGCATCTGGGCCGGCAATTCGCGGGCCTCAGTCTCATCGAGGATCACGCTCGGATCCTTGAGCAAATTCTCGCAGCCATTGACGAACACAAGCCCGACGTTCTGATCATCGCCGGCGATATTTTTGACCGCGCGGCCCCGCCTGAAAGCGCCGTACGCCAGTTCAATGCGTTCCTCAAGGAGGCCGCTGAGCACGCCAGAATGGCGATTGTCATGATCGGGGGAAACCACGATTCGGGAGAGCGCATCGAGGCGATGGCGATGCTCGCCAACCCGGCTCGGGCGCTCGTGCGGGGCGCGGTGAGCGCCGAGGAGCAGGCGTTAATCCTGCGTGACTCCGCGGGGCCAGTTGCATTTTCCGCGCTGCCGTTCTGTTACGAATTCGCGGCACGGGAGTGTTTCGGCGATGCCGGCATCTCTGCGCCAGCCGATGTCTTGCGCGCGCAGTTATCAGCCGCGCGTGCCCATGTGCCAGAAGGCGCGCGCTGGGTCGTCGTCGCTCATGCCTTCGTGGAGGGGGCCGCCGCGAGCGACAGCGAACGCCCGCTCAGCCGAACGGTCGGGGGCATCGAGACCGTACCAGCCAACGTTTTCGACGGCGCCCATTACGTTGCCTTGGGGCATTTGCATCGCCCGCAATCGGTTGGTGCGCCGCATATCCGTTACGCCGGATCCCCGCTTGCCTTTGGCTTCGATGAGGAGGGACAAGCAAAATCCATGTCCCTCATCGATCTCAAGCCCGACGGTTCCATCACCGTCTCTCAGCTTCCATTCCATCCGCTGCGTTCGGTGCGCACAGTGCGTGGCACGCTGAAGGCTTTGTTAGGCGGCAGCGTTGCGTCGTCGCAAGATTTCATTCGTGTCGTTCTCGACGATCGGCATCGCTTGATCGATCCCATGAAACGATTGCGTGAGCGATTCCCGAATGCGTGCGCGCTCGAATATGCACAAGCCGCGCGTGCTGACATTGGCCTTAATCCGGCGGGGGCAAACCGGCTCGATAATCCCGCAGATACGGTGGCCAAGTTCTTGGAGTTTGTACGCGGTACGGGACCAACCGAGTGCGAGCAGGTCCTCATTCGTGAGGCGCTTGCTGAGGTTTCGGGCGATCTTACGATGGGGGCGCCATGAGACCCATCATTCTCACCATGCAGGCGTTCGGGCCTTATGCCGGGCGGCAGACCGTCGACTTTCGTCGCGCGCTCGATTGCGGCCTATTCGGCATCTACGGTGCAACGGGCGCAGGCAAATCCTCGATTTTCAACGCCATGACGTTCGCGCTGTTTGGCCAGGCGGCGAACGGTGAGCAGCATCCCACGACCTTGCGATCTGATCACGCCGCGGCCGATCTGCTCACAGAAGTGGAGCTCATTTTCGAGCTCGGTGCGCGCTGCTATCGTGTGCGGCGTCGACCTGAACAACTGCGTCCCGCTAAACGTGGTGAGAGAGAGACGAAGGAGCTGCATAAGGCGTGGCTATTCGATGTGACGGGATTGACCATTGACGCGATCAGCGACGCAAACCCAGGTAGGCCGTTGGCTGAGGTCAGAGTCGGTTTGGTCGATACGGCGATTGTTGAGCTGCTCGGCTATGGGGCCGATCAGTTCCGCCAGATGGTTCTGCTGCCACAGGGGCGCTTCGAAACATTCCTGGCGGCGGATACGGCCGAACGGGTCGATATTCTGCGCAAGCTCTTCGACGTTGGTCTCTATCGCAGGCTGGCCGAGCATTTCAAAAACCGCGCCAAAGATGTGCGCGATGACATCACCAACCGGCGTCAAGTTTTCATGGCGCGCTTGAAAAGGGACGGATTTGACACGATTGAGCATCTGGCAGAGGGCGTGACATCGGCGCAGGCGTTGTGCGATGACCTCGCCGAGGCAAAACATCGGACTGACGCTGAACTCCAGCAAGCGAATATATCGTATCAAGCTGCCGCCAAGACGGATGCCGCGTTCGCTGAGCACGCCGACGCCGAACGGAAATTTCAAGCGCTAATGGCGCAATCCGAGGACCACGAGCGTCGCGTCGAGCGACTGAGGTTTGCGCGGTTAGCGCAGATCCTTGCCCCAAAAGCCGCCAATGTTGAGCGCGCAGAACGCGATCGCGCGAACGCGCAACGCGCATGCGACGAGGCGAAGCAGAAAGTGGAACATACGCAAACGCAGCGGAATGCCGCGTTAGAAGACCTCGAGAGCCTAAAGGCGCAAACGCACGCCATCGATAAGGAGCGCTTGCGTTTGACTGAACTGTTACGCTTCAAAACGATTCTGGACGGTGCCAATCATTTGCGCCAGCGGGTTGAGGACGCGGCGCGGCAGGCCGAAAAGGCTCAGCGAGATTTCGCGAAAGTGGAAGCGTCTTACGAGCACGCTCGTCGGCATGCTCAGGACGTGGTGGCTGCTCGCGATGCGGCGCGCATGAAAGAATCGCAGCGCAGCCAATTGAGACTTCAGGAGCGCGAAGCGCAAGCGCTGTTGAGAGCCGTCCAGGACTTCGAGCTCGCTCAAGAAGCACTCGGTGCGGCGCGCCGAATGCTTGCAACGGCGCGCCAAGAACAGGAGCAAGCAGCTCGGAGGCTCGAGGAGGCGCGCGCGCGTTTCATCACAACCGAGACGGCGCTGTTGGCTAGCCACGCGCTCCACCTCGCCGCGCATCTGGAGCCCAGCCGCCCCTGCCCCGTGTGTGGTTCGCCCGATCATCCCAACCCTGCGTCGGGCGCGCCGGGGGATGCTGAGCTGATCCGTCGCTACCAAGTGGAAAAGGCTGAGTTGGAGCATGCGCAGGGCTTGGCGACGCAAGCAGCGCACGCCGTCGCTAAGGCAGAGGCGGCGCTCCAACAACGAGAGCAGGCAGCAGCCGCCTTGGTCGCCCCAGGCATCGGCCTGGCGGATGCGGTGCGTCAGATTGAGGCCATCACCCAAGACCTCGCGGCACTCGGGACCCAGCCAGACTTTGAGGATCTCGATCGCCAGGTCGCAGCGGCGGCCAACCGTCTCGCAGAGTTGGAGGCGGCCCGTGAGAAAGCCCGCGAAGATCGCGACCGCGCACGACTGGAGGCACACGACGCGAAGACCCGGCTTGATGCGGTCCTGGCGGATATTCCTGAGCCATTGCGCTCAAGTGAGCCGCTGCGTGCGGAGATAAGCCGTCTGCAGGACGACATCAGCGCACACGAGCGCGCCTATGACGAGGCCGTTGGGCTCAAGGAGGCGTCCGAAGCGGAGCTCGCCTCGGCGAGAACGGCTCTTGAAATCGCCGAGCAAGCGCTTGCGAATTCGGCAGAGATTGCAGCGGACCAAAGCCAGAAATTGTCGGCCGAGCTCCAAGAGCTGGGTTTGACGCATGAAACATTCGAGGCGGCTAAGTGCGAAATTCCGATGATCCAGTCGATCGAGGCGCAAATCCGCGATTTCGGCGAACAACGCGCTGCAGCTCAAGACCGCGTCAAGCGCGCGGAAGCGGCGATTGCGCAAACGAGCCGGCCCGACATTGCGGCGTTGAAGGCCATACGGGATCGCGCCGAAACAGAGAGAAATACCATCCTAGAGCGCGGCGCGCGTGCAGCGGAACGCCTTCAGCGGCTGACGAGTTTGCAGCGCGAATTGAAACAGGAGTTCGACGACCTGGATCGGTTGGAACGCGACAGCGGGCCCTTGCGCGACCTCGCCTTGCTCCTCAATGGGGACAATAGCGTCAAGATCGATCTTGAGACATTCGCGATAGCTCAAATGTTCGAGGAGGTTCTCGCCGCTGCAAACCTTCGTCTCGGTCCCATGACACGGGGACGATTCCGATTAATGCGCGAGATCGAGGGGCGAGGTAACGCCAGCAGGGGACTGGCGATCGTCGTTGAAGATAGCTACACCGGACGCCCGCGTCCAACTTCGAGCCTGTCTGGCGGCGAGAGATTCATGGCGGCTCTCGCTCTCGCTCTCGGACTGTCCGACGTGGTTGAGAGCACGCAGGGCGGCATTCGGCTGGATGCCATTTTCATCGACGAGGGTTTTGGCAGCCTCGATTCGGAGAATGAGGCCGGGACACTGGATCAGGTCTTACAAACGCTTGTGGACATGGCGGGCAAGGGTCGCGCCATCGGGCTCATATCGCACGTGCCACTTGTTCAGCAGTCCGTGCCAAATGGTTTTTGGGTAACTTCAACGGCAAGTGGCAGCTGGATCGAGGAGCGAATAGCCGTGTAGGCATGAATCGACACGATCATCATGCACGTTACCGCCACCACCTCGCATCTTGATAGTCGTCCGGGATGCGCTCCATGGCTTCGAGCACGTTTGATGCGGCCCGGATGGCCTTGATGTCGTCGGCCAGCGTTTGGAGTGCGGCGGCCTCGTGCATCTCGTTTTCGCTCCACGCAACACCGGACGTACGTTTCATGACCAGTTCGGTCGCCCGCATTTGAGCGTTCAACTGCTTGATGATCGCGCTTTGCAGATCGTTTGCCCCTGTGCGCGCGATAATCCGGCGTTGCGCTTCGGCGCGCACGTCGTCAGAATTGGGCGGCGGCGGCGCCAGCGCCGGATCGGGCTGCCAGGTGTTATCGACGAATATCCAGCTAGGTCGCACATGATCCGGCACTGCAACAAAGCCTGCAATCTCGTCTTCTGAATACCATCGAGGCGCTTCCTCGACGGTTCCATGAATGAGATCGACAATTCTATTGTCTCGAACTCTTGCGTATCGCATCTTGACTCCCATCAGCTCGTCGCACCTCGCACCAAAGCCCGACCCGGGAAGCCAACCGACATATAGTCAAGCAAGGCCAAGTCCGTGACTGTGGTGTCATTCAGCGTGGCGACAAAGCCCGCGCCAGTCTCACGTCCTGATGCAGTCGGAATGTTCGTCGTAATCGACGTTGACCCAAGAGACGTTCCAGAGTCATTGAAGATTTCAAAAGCTACCGATGTGGCGCTGGCATTCAATCGCACACGCGCATGATACCAGGTGCTAGTGCTCAACGTGACAATGGTCGAACTGGTTGTGCGCGTCGAATTGTTCGACGTTTTGGCAACAAGAGCGCCAGAGCCTGATAGCTGAAAATAGGCTCCATCTCCGGCATCCGAGCTCGACGTCGTGTCGAGAAACCCAAAGCGATATGTTAGATTGCTAAAGCTGGCCGCTGTTTGGAACACAACATCAAACTGCTCGCCGCCAGCTAAAAGTAAGGACGTGGCGACAACTGTCGCTGTCGCGCCACTGTTAGCTGTCGTTGACGAGCGTATAACAACCACCCCTGGATGGTTCGCGGTTCCTGTCGTCTGCACCCAAGTGCCACTCGCAATCACTGCTATAACACTAGGCGGCTGAATGTTAGCATTGTGCAAAAAGTCGGTAGCAAAATACGGATATAACCGAAGCGCTCGTTCCAAATCCGAAAACGCGTTGATCGGAAACGCCCAACTCCCATCGGCGCGAAGAAAGTTCACCGTTCCGCCGCCTGAGGCTGGTGCCAATCCCTTCAATGAAGCCGTGAACGTATCGAGCAATGCCGTGGCTTGCGCTGCCGTCAAGTCTTCGGGATCGCCTGTGCCAGACGACGCGCGCCCCTTGAACATGGATGTCGCCATATTGGCGAGCTTCGCGTTCGTTACGGCGTCATTCGCTATGCCAGCGGTTGCCACTTCGCCAAAACCGAGACTGGTGCCAGATCGACGTAAGACATGACCGTCTGTTGCCGCTGTGATGTCGGCGGGATCGCCGGTCGTGTTCGCCGATCGCCCGATAACGGACAAGCCTGCGCTGTCGCGCAGCTTTGCGTTGGTGATGGCGTTGTCGGCAATCTTGGCCGTCGCGATGCTGCCATCTGGCACGAGTGTGGTGTTGGGAAACGTCACCGCACCCGTCGCGCGATTGGCAACGAGCGCCTCGTACCACGTCGAGCCGTCGGGCGAGACCTTGACATGCCAGTCGTCGTCGCCGGTGGTGCCGAACTCCGCACGCCCTGAGAAGCCGGTCTGAAAGAGCACACTCGCCGTCTCGGTCGCCGCGGACTTGTTGATCTTCAGCTGATGGCCAGCCCCGCTGTGATTGAAGAGCGCAGCAGATGACGAGACGGCCAGACGATTTGTCGTATCCGCCGTCGCGTTGATGCCGACGAGGCCACCGGTCGCGGGGTTGAGGGACAAACCGCCACCGCCGGCCGAGACCCAGTTCGTGCCATCGAAGACTAAGAGGGCGCCGTCAGTCTGACGCCAGGCGAGCCAGCCGGCCCGCGGCGCGTAGAAGGCCCATGCGCCATCTTGGAACGCCGCGATCTTGCCAGAGTGGCCAGCCCACGCCCCCGTCGCGCCTGTCGCGACGATGTGGCGGTCGCCGTCTGCCGGGGTGGCTGGGGGCGTCGTGCGATCATCATCGCGCACGCCCATCTGGACCAGCGCATCGAGGGCGCGGATGGCCTCGTTGTGAGTGACATGCTTCTGCGCTTGGGCCGGCAAAATGTAGGGCAGTCGCAGATTGGGGCTCTCGTCCAAGGTCTTGCTCCATCGATCGCGCTGAGGCCGAGGATAGCGAGCCGCTTGGGGGCGGGGATTAGTTGAGCGGCGATATTTCGAGCGGGCGACGAGCCAGGACGAAGAGGCGAAGTTCAATCGCGCTTGACCTGTCGTGCGGCATTGCGACCCAGACCGCCGCCGCAGGCGAAACCGTTACGGTCGTGAGCGATGGCGTGTTCGATCTGCCGAAGCTTGCCAGCGCCGTCATCGCCGCCGGCGACCGTGTGGCCTGGGACGACGCCGCCAAAGAGGTGAACGCACTGGCGACGGCACGCTATCCGATCGGCACGGCCATCGAGGCCGCCGGCAACGGCGTGACCATCGTGCGCGTGCGGCTGGATGGCGTAGCGACGGCGGCGGCCTAGCGCTCCATCGCCGCACTATCGTTGTTCCTCGTTGTACCAGCCTGCTTGAAGGGCGGCGTCTAATAGGCAGGCGCAGCAATTCGGTACAACGAGGAGCAACGCCATGCCTGAGCAGACCTACACCGCGGCAAAGTCGCGATCCAATCGGCCCGGCTGGTCGGTTAGCTTTCGTCATCCCCTCAGAAACGATGCCAGAGGCAAGCCAGGGCTCAAAATGCGCCGTGGGCTAGGGACGACAGACGAAGCGACCGCGGATCGGCTTGTAGAGGAGCTGAACGCGCTCCTCTCCGACCCAGCCTGGTGGAACGCAGCAAAGCGAGCCGAAGCAGAACGCGAGTTCTCCGATGTGATCGTCAGCGCATTCTACGACGAAATCCAGGCCGGCCGCGACGAGCCGGAGGCGCTTCGCGAGGCGCATATCCCTCTGCCTGGTGCGCAGGACGGCTACTCGCGGGTCCTGTTCGTAGGCACGACCGGTGCCGGCAAGACCTCCCTCCTGCGGCATCTGATCGGATCGGACCCGGATAGGGACCGCTTCCCCTCCACGGCACCGGCAAAGACGACCATCGCAGACATCGAGGTCGTGCAGCAGGCTGGCAGCGACTACGAGGCCGTGGTCACCTTCTTCACCGAGTTCCAGACCCAAGCCAACGTCGAGGAGTGCATAATCGACGCCTGCCTTGCCGCCTATGAGGGCGCCCCGACCGACAAGGTGGCCGACAGATTCTTGAACCACCGCGATCAGAAGTTCCGGCTCAGCTACGTCCTGGGCGGCTGGCAGAAGACTGCGAGGGCCGCCGAGGAAGATGGCGAGAAGGATGAGTTCTCCTTCGACGAGGCGGAGCCGGACAGCGCAGCTGACGACGAAGAGGCTGGGCTCACGGACGCCGAGCGTGCGAAGAACCACGAACTGCTTCAGGAGTTCGTAGACCGTGTGCTCCGGCTAAACGCGAGGGTCGCCAAGCGCTTGGCCGAGGATCTCGGCATCGACGCAACGAAGCCCGAGGGCCCGGACCGGGAGGCGGCCGAGCAGCTGATAGAGGAGAACTTTGAGACGTACGTCATAAAGGACGAGGGTTTCCACGAGCTCGTCCATGATGTCCTCGATGCGGTACGGTCGCGGTTCGATCTGATTGGCGCGGGTGATCTCGACCGGCATCGCTCAGGCTGGCCGAAGCTATGGCGCTTTCGCACTGATGATCGGGACGACTTCATACGGCAGATCAGGTGGTTCTCTAGCAACTTCTGGCCCCAGTTTGGGCGACTCCTAACGCCTTTGGTCGGCGGCATTCGTGTGAAAGGCCCGCTGCTTCCGATGTTCACCGAGGAAGCGCCGCGACTCGTCCTAATCGATGGGCAGGGCCTCGGCCACACGCCCGATTCTTCGTCTAGCGTGACAACGCACGTCACAAGACGCTTCGACCATGTGGACGTGATCCTGCTGGTAGACAATGCGAAGCAGCCCATGCAAGCCGCACCTCTGTCGGTACTTCGCGCTGTTGCCTCCAGCGGGCACAATGAAAAGTTGGCGATCGCGTTCACGCACTTCGACCAGATAAAGGGGCACAATCTTCGGACTTCCGGCGACAAGAGGGCGCATGTGATGGCCTCTGTCTTGAATGCGCTCTCGAACCTCCAGGACGTGCTCGGCGCGCCGGTCGCGAGAAGCATCGAGCACGGCATCGACGACAGGTGCTTCATGCTCGGCGGTGTGGACCAAAACCTCTCCCGACTGCCTGCCCGCGCTGCCGACTACATGCGGGGTGAGCTCGCCCGGCTCATCGGCTTCTGCGAGCGGGCGATCCTCCCGCCGCCTCCTCCGGAGGCGCGACCGATTTATGACCCCACGGGCATATTCTTCGCGGTCAGGGAGGCGGTCATGAAATTTCAAGAGCCCTGGCTCGCCAAGCTCGGGTTGGGCACCTACGAGGGCGTGCGAAAGGAGCACTGGACGCGAGTTAAGGCATTGAACCGGCGCATCGCTGGTGAACTCGACGACGAGTACGACACGTTGCGCCCTGTAGCCGACCTGGTCGCTCGCATGACGGAGTCGGTCTCGCGGTTCCTCGACGGGCCTATCGACTGGACGCGAGAGCCCGAGGACGAACAGAATAGGCAGGCCGCGATTGCCCGCATCCGCCGGGCGGTGTCGGCGGCCATACACGAACTGGCGATGCGCCGTCTTGTGGAGGAGCACCTCTCGGAGTGGCGGACGGCCTACAACTTTCGTGGCTCCGGCTCCACCTTCCAGCGAGCCCGCGCGATCCGAGGCATCTATGACGAGGCAGCGCCGCTTCCCGATGCCGTAATGTCGCCGCCCTCCAAGCAGCTCCTCACCGAGGTCCGCCGCATCGTAACCGCTGCGATCGAGGCCAGCGGCGGGCACGTGCGGTTGAACGACGTGGCGTGATTGATGAAGCAGGAGGAGAACGCCACGCGGACTTGAGCAGCACCCGTGTCGCATCCGTGTCGCACGGAACAGCCGGGAGCGGTCGTAAGCCTTTGATATTGCGCGGGTTCGCATTGCGTTCGTTTGCAACACGGTCCTGAAAAGCAAAATGGCGCTAAGTCTTTGACTTAGCGCCACAAATTTGGTTGCGGGGGCTGGATTTGAACCAACGACCTTCAGGTTATGAGCCTGACGAGCTACCGGGCTGCTCCACCCCGCGTCACCATACGGAAGCTCTCCCGGCGCGCGCCGAGGCCCAAGTCCTCGCTCATGCGATCGTCGTGGAGGCCTTCCAAGCGGGTTCCCGGTCGGAGCCCGCCGATGCAAAAGCCGCCCCATCGGGGCGGCTGCTTAGGTCCGTATAGCAGGTTTTTGACGCGTGTGAAGCCCCGGAATGCGTGAAAGCCGCTCAAAGACTCGCGGCACGCCGCGCCGGCCCTCGCGTCGTCCGATTTCCCGGGTTTGATGCCGCCCGGTCGGGCCGCAACCGCGAAACCCGAATGACGGTACCAACGTACCCGCTGCGATCACCCAACGGTCTTGAGAGTCTACCCCATGCGCCCGAGCATCACGCCTTTCTCGTCGCGGACACCATCCGATCCTCGGGAGGCAGTGGGCGCGATGGCCCGCGGTCCGGTCGGGCGCCGTGTATTCGGTCTGGTCATCGGCCTGTTCATCAGTCTGGGCCTCAGCGGATCGCTCGCCCAGCCAGCGACGGCCGCCGCGTTGGGGGAGATCTTTGCGCGCCACACGCCAGGATCGGTGGCGCGCGTCGATCACGCGGTCTGGGACCGCCTCATCAAGACCTTCGTCCGGCATGGCGAGGATGGCGTTGCGCGTGTCGACTACCGGCGATTCAAGTCGCAGGCGCATGCCGACTTGAAGTCCTACGTTCGCGCCCTTGAGGCCGTCGACGTCGCAGGCCTCGACCGCCCCGAGCAATTCGCCTTCTGGGCCAATCTTTACAATGCAAAGACGATCGACATCGTCCTCGATGCCTACCCTGTCGCTTCGATCAAGGATATTCGCTTGGGCGGCGGCGTCGTGGCGGCGATCACGGGTGGTCCATGGAAGGCCAAGGTCACCACGGTGGCCAGCCAGAAACTCAGCCTCGATGATATCGAACACGCCATCCTGCGACCGATCTTTGCCGATTCCCGCGTGCATTACGCCGTCAATTGCGCGTCGATCGGCTGTCCCGATCTCGGACCAGAGGCCTTCGTGGGGGCGCGACTCGATGCCCAGTTGGATGCCGCCGCACGCGCCTTCGTCAATCACCCGCGCGGCGTCCGCTTCGATGGCAAGCGTCTCATCGTTTCATCGATCTACTCCTGGTTTCAGGACGATTTCGGCGGGAGCGAGCAGAGCGTAATCGCGCATTTGAAGACGTACGCGCGCGACGATCTCGTGCCGCAGCTCGCCAAAGCGAAAAAGATCGATGACTATGCCTATGATTGGTCGCTCAACGATGTATCACCATCACGCTGACGCGGATACGACCTCGCACGACGGCGGCGCCAATTCGGATCGCGACAACACCACGAGCTGGTTCATGACCTCCCCAAATCCCGCTCCGGCGTCGGCAATCTCCTGGCGGCGCTGGCTCGCCCCACTGCTGCTCGTTGCCGCGATGGGCCTCGTTTTCGCCATGGGCTGGCACCGCTATCTGTCCTTCGAGACGGTCGGACGCAATTATGAAGCCCTGCGCGCGCTTGTCGATGCGAACCTCGCGGCAGCGGTAGCCATTTACATGGCGGTCTACGTTGCCGTCGTGGCGCTCTCCTTGCCGGGTGGGCTCGTCATGACGCTCATGGGCGGGTTGCTCTTCGGCTGGCAGATCGCGGCGCCCGCAACGGTCGTTGCCGCCACCACGGGCGCAACACTCCTGTTTTTGATCGCCCGCTCGTCGGTAGGGGAAGCGCTGGCTCACAAAGCGGGACCATGGCTTTCCAAGCTGCGGGAAGGATTTCAGGAGAATGCTTTGAGCTACCTTTTGTTTCTACGTCTCGTGCCGGTGTTCCCGTTCGTCGTCGTCAATCTCGCGCCCGCGCTCTTGGGCGTGTCGTTGCGGACGTTTGTGGTGGGCACGCTGCTCGGCATCATTCCCGGCACGCTCGCGTTTTCCGTCGCCGGTTCCGGTCTCGGCAGCGTGGTGGAAGCGCAAAATTCGGTGCATGCCGCGTGCTTAGCCCGCCAAGTCAACGACCCGGGCCTTGCATGTCCTTACACGATCGATACCAGTCAACTCGTGACGCGCGAGAGTCTTGCCGCCTTCGTGCTGCTCGGTCTCATCGCCCTCATCCCCGTGATCGCAAAGAAGTGGAGCCCGCGCCGTGAAGACGTCTGATGCCGCGAACGGAGAGGTTGCGTCGGACCAGGCCACGCTGGACGTCGACCTTTGCGTCCTGGGAGCGGGCTCGGGTGGCTTGTCTGTCGCGGCCGCCGCTGCAGCGTTCGGACGTAGCGTTGTCCTGATTGAAAAGCACAAGATGGGCGGCGACTGCCTCAACTACGGTTGCGTGCCTTCGAAGGCGTTCATCGCCGCGGCCAAGCGCGCCCATGCCATGCGATCAGCTGGCCCATTCGGGATTGCGCCGGTTGAGCCCGCGA
Source organism: Pseudomonadota bacterium (assembly GCA_021813195.1). Next base: position 4,301 of record JAKALI010000003.1, on the reverse strand, counting down.
TCGATTTCGCAGCCGTGCACGACGGCGTCCACGCTGTGATCGCGGCCATCGCGCCCAACGATTCGGTGGAGCGATTCACGGGGCTTGGCGTGCGTGTGATCCAGGCGCCGGGCAAATTCCGCGATGCGCGCACCGTCGAGGCCGGCGATCACATCATCACCGCGCGGCGCTTCGTAATTGCGACGGGGTCCACACCGTTGGTGCCGCCGATCCCGGGTCTGGATGAGACAGGCTATTTCACCAACGAGACTCTGTTCGACAACGCGGGCCCGATACCGCATCTGATCGTGATCGGCGGTGGTCCGATCGGCATGGAGATGGCGCAGGCCCACCGGCGTCTGGGCAGCCAGGTGACCGTCCTTGAGGGCGCGAAGGCGCTTAGTAAGGATGATCCGGAACTGACGCGCTTGCTTCTCGAGCACTTGCGCGCGGAGGGGATCGACATCCGCGAAGGCACGAGCGTTGAGCGCGTTGCGCGCACGGCGGCTGGCGTGCAGGTTTTTGCCAAAGGCGCGGACGGTATGCTGCGGTTCGACGGTTCGCACATCTTGCTGGCTGTAGGCCGGAGGCCCAACGTATCCGATCTCGGTCTCGACAAGGCTGGCATCAAAACCGCAAAGGGCGGAATTGTCGTCGATCGCGGACTGCGCACCTCCAACAAGCGTGTTTTTGCGATTGGTGACGTGACGGGAGGGCTGCAATTCACCCATGTGGCGAATTATCACGCGGGCATCGTCATCCGGCGCGCGCTGTTTCGTCTGCCCGCGAAGACGTCGCTGGCCCATATCCCGTGGGTCACCTTCACCGATCCGGAACTGGCGCACGTTGGTCTCACAGAAGAGCAGGCCCGCCAACAAAAATACGCCCCGCGCGTGTTGCGCTGGCCGTTTCACGAGAACGACCGCGCACAGGCCGAGCGGGAGACCATCGGGCACGTCAAAGCCGTCGTCGATAAGAAGGGCCGCATTCTAGGCACCACGATCTTGGGCGCGCACGCGGGTGAGTTGATCCAGATGTGGGCGCTCGCGATTTCGCAGGGCCTCAACATCAAGGCCATGACGGAGTGGGTCTCGCCGTACCCGACGCTGTCAGAAATCAACAAGCGCGCAGCGTATCGATTTTTCACCGACAAGGCAGGCTCGCCCCTCGTGCGGAAAGTGATCGGTTGGATCGCGAAGTTGGGTTGACGACACCCTTAAGCACGCGCTCGCCAAGATTTGACCGACTCGCCGAGATTTGACCGAGGAGTGACCGTGTTGTGGGCATGATCTGGCCGTGTAGCAGCCGCAACACCGATTTATCCGTCGATCGGGTAGAACTCTCCGTTCGTCGTGCCGCGGGTTCGAAGCGCCATGTTGAAGTGCCAATTTGCCATGAAAATGAGCAGGATCAGACCATTGAATCCGCGGAGCGGTCGATCGTGACAAGAGTGTGGCCCAATAGCCCTCCCCGCCCCTCGGTGGTTGGGTTATACGAAAGGTTCACCATATTCCCAGTAGCGATGGGGTGACCGAGCGGCGCGGCTCTGGAGAGCCGTTCGAGGCAAGCATTGACCAAGCGGGGTGCGCGCATGATTGCAGCGACGTCGACACGACTGCTGAAAGACTTCAGGGCGGGACTTTTTGGGCTGTTCGCTGCGCTTTTCGCGGCGGTGATCACTCCCGGCGCAGCCGTGGCTCAGGTCGAGTTTCTTTGGGGCGGCGGGAGCGAATGGGGCGGGCAGCGGTCTATCGTGAGCTTCGATAGCCGCTACAAGGCCGGTCAAATCATCGTCTCATTCGGCGACCGCCGTCTCTATCTCATCACGCAGCCCGGCAGGGCCATCAGTTATCCCATCGCCGTTCCACGCGAACAGAGCCGCTGGCAAGGCCGCACGACCGTGTCTATGAAGCGGGAAAATCCGGCTTGGACTCCAACTCCCACCATGCTCGCAGAGAACCCGCGGCTGCCGCGCTGGGTGCCCGGCGGCCATCCGATGAACCCGCTGGGCGTGCGGGCGCTGTATCTGGGTTCCTCGACCTACCGCATCCATGGCACCGATGCGCCCTGGACGATCGGTCAGGCGGTCTCTAAAGGCTGCATCCGCATGTTCAATGAAGACGTGCTCGATCTATATCCGCGCGTGCCCGTGGGAACCATCGTGACCGTGACGTGGGAGCGGTTTAAGACCGGTGCTGCCGTCGCTGACACCTCACCACCGCCCGCGGCTGAGCCCGCGAATGATCGCCGTGTCGTGAACTACGGGCGGAAATCTGGCGAGGGTACACGCTCGATCACGACTCGCACGGTTGCGGTTCAATAAGACGTTCTCCTGGTGGAAAGCCGCGTCACGGAGCCGTGTCCTGATCGCGCAAATTGGAACTGGCGCGGACGTCTACTCCGGGCCAGTTTTCTTATTCCCAATCCCACTCTATATGACGCAGGCCTGTCGGCTAAGCGCCTGCGCCGAGGCAGCCCGTCAAATTTGCGGTGAGCGTGCGCAGAATGCGCGCGTAGGCATCGGGACCCGCCGGTACATCTGCGCCGATCGGGTCGAGGACACCAGAGCGGGCGTTCGTGCCTTCGATCACCGTGTCGATCAGACGGGACTTGAACTGCGGCTCGGCAAAGACACACGCGGCACCCAACTCTCGAATCTTTCTACGGATTTCGCTCAGGCGCCGTGCGGATGGCTGCACTTCAGGCGACACCGTAATCGAGCCGAGCGCGGGGATCGCAAAACGGGTCTCGAAATACTGATAGGCATCGTGAAAGACGACGAACGCCTTGCCACGATGGGGCTCGATCGCGCGCGAGATCTCCGATTGCAACGCATCGAGCGCGGTGATGGCGGTTGCCGCGTTCTTATCGAAAGTCGCTGCCTGATCGGGCGCGAGTTCACCGAGCCTCTCAGCGATCACACGCAACATGACCTTGGCGTTTTCCGGATCGAGCCAGATATGGCCATCGATTGCATCTTGCTGCGCTTCTCTATTTGCTCCGTTGGACTTTTTCGCCTTCTCAGCTTCGCCGTGCTTATGACCATGGTCATGGCCGTGCTCATGGTCGTGCTCCTCAAAGCCGTCTCCTGACCGCATGGGCAGAAGGGTGAGACCGCTCGAGCTAGCGAGCGTTACGACACGAACGGTTTCCGGCAGGCTCGCAAGGATGCGGCGCGTGAACGGTTCCAGAGTTTCTGAAACGCGAAAGACGGCGTCGGCATTGTTGAGAGCACGGGCATCGGAGGGCTTCAAAGAAAACGTGTGAGGTGATGCGGCACCATCGATGAGCAGTTTGGGCTGGCCCGTATCGCCCATCACCTGGGCTACAAGAGAATGGATAGGCTTAATCGTCACGACGACGTCGAGCGAGCTAGCGACCGCCGGCTGGGCCCCGAAAGTCAAGAGGAGGGCGGCCGCCATCGCCCGTACGATCTTGCGGACCGGCCGATCATCGTGCTGTCGTCGTAGCGACGTTTCTCGTAGGGAGAGCGGACGGAACAGCGGGTGTGAAGTTGCTACGTGGCGCAGAGCCCACAAACGTTGCGCTGCGAGCTTTGGGGCGGAGCGCGGAAAAAACACAGTGTTGCAACAGACGATTGCGAAAGATTGTACGTCTTTCGGCATCATGGTGAGACCCCTGGGCATTGCCGTCGCGGATAGTATAACATCCTCATTCGTGTCTAAAATGCGGCGCGGGGTTCCGATGCCATCGTGTCGCTCTATATTTTAAGATGATAATTTCGCGACTGGGGGCTCCACGTCGGTCCCGATTTCGGCCCCGATTCATGAGACGCCCATGGGGCGGCGTGCAACGCGATGACAAACTTTCGGCTTGCAATAGGGAGTGACGATGACATCGAGTGGGACGTTTCAAGCGCGACGAACATCGGTTGCAGGCGCGCTGCTCGCTTGCATGTCGATCGCTGCCACCCAACACGCGCAGGCCCATCCGCATGTTTGGGTGAACGTCGAGACGACGGTCCTGTATGACGCCGGTAAGATCTCGGGATTTCAGCACCGCTGGACGTTTGACGAGATGTATACCGCGATGGCGATCCAGGGGCTCGATAAGAACCGAGACGGCGTCTATTCCCGGGATGAGTTGGCCGAGCTGGCCAAGATCAATATCGACGGGCTCAAGGAGTTCGAATTCTTCACCTATGCTCGCGTAAAAGAGCAGTCCGTCAAGCTGAATGAACCCAAAGACTACTACCTTGAGCACAAGGACGGGGCTCTGGCGCTGATCTTCACGCTCCCGCTCGCCGAGCCGGTTCCCGCCGAAACAGAGGGCTTCGAGTTCGCCGTGTACGACCAGACGTT
>JAKALI010000168.1 GCA_021813195.1 Pseudomonadota bacterium | reverse complement strand
CAGCACACCAACAACAGCGCGCACATGCAGAGCAGAAGCCGATTGGCTCGGAAAGTGTGGGTTCGCTCCGTCAAAAGCACGCCCTCTGCAACGTCCTGTTCGTCAAAGTTGTGTTTCGCTCCAAGCCCCGATGGGGCCTCCGGATGCGATTAAGCCGTCAGGAAGACTTAGCCTTGCTTTGTTGGCGTCAATGGGGCCGAGAACTTCCCAAAGCTCCGTTTCTTGGGCTCAGCCTAGCAGGAGGGGACTGCGGTCTGGTTAATGGCGGCTGATGCAAGTCGTAATATTGCGGCGCGGAAACGGGTTGGCAACATTGTGCGGTGCATCTATAAAAGGCAGATGGTGTCCCAAGGCATCTGCAACTTTCATCCTCCTTCGAGCCAACGATGGGTTCTCTGATGATCAACAATTTCCAGGACTTCCAGAAGATCGGCCAGACCAACATGGATGGTGCAATGCGCCTTATGGGCGAGTGGAATAAGAATTGGCAGGCAATCGCCGCCGAAATGACCGACTATTCCAAACGCGCATTTGAAGACGGTACGTCGACGTTCGAGAAGTTGCTCGCCGCCAAGTCGCTCGAGCAGGCTATGGAAATCCAGACGAGCTATGCCAAGCGCGCGTACGAAGACTACATGCACCAGATGACGAAGATCGGCACGATGTATTCGTCGTTCGCCAAGGAAGCGATGAAGCCGATCGAGCGCACATTCCAGGGCGCCCGCTAATCAGCACGATTTTTGCGCACAAGCGAAAAAGCCCCGCTCCCAGTGGGGCTTTTTCTGTTGGTCACGCCCCCTGGCGCGCGGCCAAGCGCCGCGAACAACAGCACTCTGCCGCTTTGTCGATATCGAGCACCGACACTTCAAAGATCGCGGGCCGCTGGCGCCGATTTGGCCGGCGCCGCGTGCTGCCGCGTTGCGAGCGGATCACGACACGCTGGCCAATTTTCCAGCGATCTTCAGTGCGAACGCATAATCGCGTGCGGTCTCTTTCAACCGCTCATAACGACCGGACGCTCCGCCGTGTCCGGCGTCCATATTGATTTTGAGCAGAATGAGATTGCCGCCGGTCGCATGCGCGCGCACTTTGGCTACCCACTTGGCGGGTTCCCAGTACGTCACGCGCGGATCCGTGAGACCGCCGGTGGCAAGGATGTGGGGATAGGCTTTGGCTTCGACATTATCATACGGCGAATAGCTGCGGATCGTGGCGAAGTCCTCCGCGCTCTCGATCGGGTTGCCCCATTCGGGCCACTCGGGCGGGGTCAGCGGCAGGTCTTTGTCGAGCATGGTATTCAGAACGTCGACGAACGGCACGTCAGCGATAATGCCGAGGAAGAGATCGGGCGCCATGTTGGCGACGGCGCCCATCAACATGCCGCCCGCCGAGCCGCCATTGGCGACGATCCGGCCGCGTTGTGTGAAGCCCCGATCCACCAAGAACTCGCCGGCTGCGATGAAGTCCGTGAACGTATTCGGCTTCCTCTTTCCTTTGCCGTCCTTGTACCAGCGGTAGCCCTTTTCTTTGCCGCCACGCACGTGCGCGATGGCAAAGATGAACCCTCGGTCAACGAGCGACAGGCGACCGGAGGAAAACGAGGCGGGCATGGAAATGCCGTAAGCCCCATAGCCATACAGGAACAGTGGCGCGCTGCCGTCGAGCGGCGTGTCTTTGCGATAGAGCAGCGAGATCGGCACGGTTTCGCCGTCGGGCGCGGGCGCGTGCAGGCGGCGGGTCACGTACTGGGCGGGATCGTGCCCGGTCGGAATTTCCTGACGTTTGCGCAAAACCCGGGCGCGGGTCTCCATGTCGTAGTCATAGGTTTCTGCGGGCGTCGTCATCGAAGAGTAGGTGAAGCGCAAGTTCGTCGTCTCGAACTCGTAGCCGCTAATCATGCCGAGTGCGTAGGCTTCTTCCTCAAAAGCGATCGCGTGCTCACTGCCGTCAGCAAAGCGGCGAATGACAATGCGCGGCAGGCCGTCTTCGCGCTCTAAGCGAATGAGATGAGATGCCGTGACGGCGGTTTCGATGATGAGTCGGCCGGCGCGGTGTGTGACGATCTCGCGCCAATTCTCGATTCCCGGCGATGCAACCGGTGCCTCCACGATACGGAAATCTTCCGCACCTTCTGAGTTGGTGGTGATAATCAGCCGATCGCCGTGGTGCTCGACGTCATACTCGTGACCGCGCTGGCGAGGCGCCACCCGTTTGAGTGGTTGCGACAGATCGTTCGCATCGAGTAAGTAAAATTCGCTGGTTTCGTGATCGTGGGCATTGATTAACACGAAGGCGCGCGATTGGGTCTTACCGATGGAAATATAGAACCCTTCATCGAGCTCCTCGTAGATGAGGCGATCGTCGGAAAGCGACGTGCCAAGGGTGTGGGCCCACACCGTACGCGGGCGATGATTGGCATCGACGCGTACATAAACAATCGTGCGGCTGTCGTTCGCCCAGACGAGATCGCCCCGTGTGTCGGGAATGGTGTCGGGCAGATCGCAACCCGTTTGCGTATCGCGCACGCGGATCGTGTAGAGCTCCGAGCCTTTATCGTCGCTCGAGTAGGCCACATATCGATGATCCGGACTGTGGTCGGTTGTGCCCAGATCCCAATAGGCCTTCCCATGGGCCAGCGCGTTGCCATCGATGAGGATCACTTCCTCCCCACCGCCGCGGGGACGGCGACCGAGCCTTGGATACTGCCCGCCGGCGACGAAGCTCGATGTATACTCATATGGACCGTCTGGGCTCGGGACTGTGCTGTCATCGGGCTTCATGCGGGCCTTCATCTCCGCGAAGAGCGCGGCCTGCAATTCAGCGGTGTCGGCCAGAACCGCATCGGCATAAGCGTTTTCGGCCTCCAGATGGCGGCGAATTTCCGGCTCCAGGCACGACGGATCGCGCATGACTTCTTGCCAGTTCGCGGCCCGCAACCACGCATAGGGGTCGACCAGCGTCACGCCGTGGCGGCAGGTTTTGACGGGACGCTCCGGCGCGCAAGGCGGGCGTGCGGTGGCTGTGGGACCAAACGATTGCGACTGAACCATGCGTCTCGATCAACCTGGGTTGTGGAACTGGGGCGCGAACGTGTGCTCGCTCTAATTTAGGGGCGTGATGAGCGGGGTCGCGGTGAGTCCACGGGAGCACCTGGGAGCACGACCCAATGTTTTTAGCGCTTCGTAGTCACCCCCTCGGTTGGGAGCAAGTGTTAAACGCCAAACTCAGGTGTAAGGGGTCATATTTTGCGTTTCTGATTTTGCTCTGGCTCATAATACTAACGTCGAGGGTGAGACTTGTTCTTTATATGATAGTAAAACTGCTCCGGGGTCATGTTGACGTCCAACCGAAGCCGCGAGAATATACTACGCAATTCCTTCATGGCATCCCTTCGAGGTTTTTATGGACGATACCAGGCATCCGCCTCTCGTTGAGCTTACAACGCGCATCGTCGCGGCCTACGTCAGCAATAATAGCGTCGCCACGTCGGAACTGCCGCAGCTTATCAGTGACACCCACGCCGCCCTCAGCCGGGCCGCCGGCAACGCACCGCCCCCGGAACGTGAGGAGTTGAAGCCGAAGGTCCCCATCAAGCGGTCGGTGATGCCCGACCACATCATCTGTCTCGAGGATGGGAAGAAATTCAAATCCCTGAAGCGTCATTTACGGACCCACTACAACTTGTCGCCCGAGGAATATCGTGAGAAGTGGGGTCTGCCGCCGGATTATCCGATGGTCGCTCCCAACTATGCTCGGGCGCGCTCGGATCTCGCCAAACAAATGGGTTTGGGCACACGACGCGATAAGGATTGATCGCGACCAGAAACCTCACTCACCGCCGCCGCGTCAAGTCTTTCGCCAGTTTGTCTCGCTCCGCGCGATAGGCGGCAAGCAAGGCTGCGTGGCGGGCCAGATCATAGGCCCAATGCCCCCTTAAGCCCCGCTGGCGTTCGGCGCGCAAAGCAGATCGCAGTTTTGCGACCAAGCGCATGGCACCCGCGCGCGTGGTGTCGTCGCGCTCGTGAGGCCACACGGGCAACAGGTAGGCCAGTTCGCGCCTTGGAGCGCCGAGGGAAAGGCTGGGCGCCGATTGATCGGATTGCGGCGAGTGATGAACGGGGATGCGGGTGCGACTGCCGTTTATGCGGCGACGGTTCATGATCGTTCGGGCCGTGCGGATCGTTTGCAATGTCGCCGATCCTGCGACGGCGTTGGGATGCGGGGATAAAATCATTCGATGTTCCGGGTCGTGAGCGACGTGCCCAATCCCGGTTCGTGCGTTGCGCGTTGTCAGGACGCCAGTTCACCGCGCGCAAAAATTTCCATTTATCCCCGCCGTTCACCCATCGCATATCAATCAATTTCATAGCGGTCGGGCTTTGCATATCGTGGCGAGGCACAACGTCTTACCGCTATGCGGAGGCATCAGTCATGAGCCCACGCGCTCCACGAGCCGAGCGGAATTTTGAAGGTGATGGCGATGTTCCGGACCAAAGGATTTTTGCAACTCTAGCCGCAACCCATCCGTCGCGGGAGCTCTCAGATCACATGCTGACGATTTTGGGCAGCACAGTTGGTCCTGTCTTCGGTGTTGCGCGTTGCGACATCGCGCAATCCTCGCGCGGGCGCGCATCGATCGCACTTGCGCGGCAGGTTGCAATGTATCTGGGCCATGTCGTCTGCGGTATGAACATGACCGAGGTCGGACGCGCCTTCGCGCGTGATCGTACGACCGTCGCCCATGCGTGCAGCGTCATCGAGGATCGTCGCGACGACCCCCAGTTCGACCGGGTGCTCGAACTTCTGGAACGCATCGTCCAGGTGCTGTCGCAACCCCACAGTGACAAACAATCGAATTGAGCGAGGTCCTCGCTATGTCTGCCTCCGATACGCCGCCTGACGCTCGCGCGGGTCGTTCCCTGCTGGGTTTGGAACAGGCGTTGAAGCAACTTGCGCAGCGCGCGGCGGTGCTCGAATGTCGCCAAAGTCCGCACGATCCGTGTCTCATCCGCAAGGAAGGCGCTCACGGTCAGCTGATGCCGGATTGCGTGGCACGAGACGTGTTCGAACGCATGCGCCGAGCTGGGCTGGTTGAAGGCGACGCAGGCAGCGGTCTATTCCGGTTGTCGGTAAAGGGTCGGGAAGCCGTCAGGCGCCTCAAAAGCGCGGCCGGGGTGCCTCAGACGAGCAAGAATGCTGCAAGGGGGAGTCCGCTCATCAACGAGGATGAAAGCCCGCTCGCCTGGCTGCGGCGGCGCCAGGACAAGGGTGGGGCCGCCTACATCTGTTCCGGCCAATTCGCTGCTGGTGAGCGGCTGCGGGCGGACTTCCACGTCGCGCAGATGACGCCGCGCGTCACGCAGTCGTGGGACGCAGTCCCCGCGACGAAAAGTGGGCGGCGTTCGGCACCCGGCGTTGGCGTCGAGATGGCAGACCATGTGCTCGCGGCGCGTATTCGCGTCGAACGCGCCCTTGCCGCCGTCGGGCCGGAATTGTCGGGCGTCCTCATCGACGTGTGCTGTCACTTGAACGGGCTTGAGAAAACGGAACGCGCCGCAGGCTGGCCACAGCGCAGCGCCAAGGTGATTTTGAGCCTCGCGCTAACGCGGCTGGCCCGGCATTATCGCATACCGCTTGAGAACGAGTACGCCGCAGGCTCATGCGATCGGGCCCCGGCGAAAATTCGACACTGGGGGACCGACGATTTCCGCCCCTCGATTGACGCGGAGACGGGTTGCGAGGACTGCATGTGATTGCGGTCTCCCGCATCCGCCACAAATTCGCCACGTGACGGCGTGTCCTAAAGCGCGATTTGAACCGTCGGCAACCCGGACGAACAGTCCCCATGCGCCGCCTCCTCACGACGTTCGTCCTGATTTTGCTTCTGGCTCCTGCTTGCGCGGATGCTTTCAGAACCACGGCGGCGGCCGCTGCCGCAGGTGCGACGAATGGCCAGTCCTTTGCAAAGGCTGAGGAGGTCTTGAAATGGATCAACGGCTATCGGGCCGAGCCTCAGCCGGACAGATTGCCGGCGGCCGTACGCGCGATGGGCGATTACGGTCTACTGCGCGAACTTGACACGGCCGGCATGCAGGTCGGCTTCATCGCCGGGGTGCTCGGCACCAACCCCAGCTATGCCGTGCCGCTCATCGCTCAGATGTTCCCTATGCCGCCTGAGGATCAGGTGATCCTCATCAAGGCGGTCGCTTACTCTGGCCTATCGAATTGGCGAGACGTCCTGCTCGCCTTCGCCGAACGCATGCCAGCGCGCAAAGTCTTGATCGAACATTACGTCTATGGCGACGGCAAGCCACTCGATCAGCTTCCGCTGGATGAGGGGGCGTTCGTCCTTGATGCCCATTGGGGGTACTATTTTGGCTCGGGCTCCGAAGTCGCTCTCGCTCGCATCGTATCGGCGTTGCGCTGGGCGCGGGAGAACAACGACGTCGAAAAGCTGACCATCGGCGCTATGGCGAAATGGACTCTCGCTTCCAATGCCGCCCGGGACAAGATTTTGCTCGATGATCTGAAGCGACAAATGAACCTTCAGCCCGACGAAGCGGTGCGGCGCGAATTGCGCGAGGTCATTCTTGCCGCCGAGACATTCGAGACGGCTAAGATCCGTCGCGACGCGCTGGCTGCGATCGACGAATTGAAGGTGAAGGGCCCCCAGGCGCGGCGAGACTTTGCCTGGTGGGGGCAGGCAGGTCAGACAGTTTTCGCGCTCGGGTGTGTCGCCGCCAGTGCCCTGGGACAGGTACAATTGGGGATCCCCTGCGTCGTCGGCGGCGCAGTCTCAACGGCGGCCTTGCGTTATTTGGCGCCACAGTAAGGCATCCATTCCGCTCAGGCGCGAAAGTCCAAGAGCCAATTAAATCGAAGACCCATGCGCATTCTCCTTCTTGAAGACGATCTCGATGCCGCCTCCTACGTGCGCCGGGGCCTGGAAGAGCACGGGCATACAGTGGACCACCTCTGCGATGGTCGCGAGGGAACGGCGCAGGCCATTGGCGAGGACTATGACATCCTTATCATTGACCGCATGCTGCCCGGTCTCGATGGGCTCTCGATCGTCAGAACGTTGCGCGAGGCGGGCCGCAGTAGCCCGGTGCTGTTCCTGACTGCGCTCGGTAGCGTAGAGGATCGCGTCGAGGGTTTGGAAGCAGGGGGCGACGATTATCTCGTCAAGCCATTTGCGTTCTCGGAACTTCTTGCGCGCATCAACGCGCTGGCACGACGGCCGCATGTTCAGAGCATCGAAAGCATCCTGCGCGTAGGCGATCTGGAGCTTGATCTCATCGCGCGCAAGGTGACACGAGCAGGACGCGAAATTGATCTGCAACCGCGGGAATTCCGACTTCTCGAAGTTCTGATGCGCAACAAGGGGCGGGTGGTCACACGCACGATGCTCCTGGAGCGGGTATGGAATTTTCATTTCGACCCAAAAACCAGCGTCGTCGAGACGCACATTTCGCGATTGCGGGCCAAGCTTGACAAGCCCTTCAAGCGCGAACTTATCCATACGCTGCGCGGGTGCGGGTATACGATCGATGATCGCGAGTGAATGGACGAAGCGAACAGCCTTCCGGCTCGCCGTCACGTTCACGGCGCTGTTCGTGCTTTCTTCCGTTCTGCTCTTCGGGTTCCTATCATTCGGATTAAGTCGCGAGTTGCAAAATCAGATCCGAAATCGCGTAATGGAAACATCCGACGTTTTGGTCTCCGTTGATAATGAGAGTGGATTTGATGGCCTGATCGATGTCATCGAACGCGAGAGCCAATCGATACGAAAACAAGACTGGATCTTTCTGCTC
>JAKALI010000167.1 GCA_021813195.1 Pseudomonadota bacterium | reverse complement strand
GAGGTATGTCGTCAACGCCGCGCCCTTGTTGCCGCGCTCCTCTTTGACAACCTGGACGAGTACGACCTGACGCCGCTTAATGACTTCCTGGATCTTGTAACTGCGCGGACGCTCGGGCAATTCCTCAAGAGCATCCTCGGCTCCTGTCTGTTCGACCGTCTCGGTATCGGCGGCACCATTCACAATTTCCTCAACCGCCTCGTTTTCCACCAGACCAATTGGTTGTGGTATGTCGGTGAGGATGTCCTCGTCTGCGCCTCTTAACTCCGCGGGGCCAGCGGCCACGTCATGAGCGTCGATATCCGAAGTTTGCTCCGAGCGAATATCCTCCGTCGGCGTGGCAATGGTTGCGGCGAGACTGCGAGAGCCTGAACGTGGCTCGACCGCCACGGCAGTAGGGTCGACGGATTGATGTGCGGACCCTCGATCGTCGCCGACATCGTGGTCGGCCCTCTCTCGATCCTCATGGCCGATTTCGCTGTTGGCAATCGTGTCCGCACCACGATCGATGACAACAGCGGGCGTCTCGTCACCTTGAAGGTGAAATTCCTCATCGTGCTCGTCTTGGTCGTCACCTTGGTCCTGCTCGACTGGCGCCAATTCGCCATCGTGGGGTTGACCCAAGGAAGACTGCAGACGTTCCTGTCGCTCGCGCCGGCGTGCTAACCTCTCGGCATGGGCGTCCGCGGCAGCCTCCTCGGCCGCTTCCGCCGCTGCTTCTTCCTCGAGCAGCGCCATCCTGTCGGCCATCGGGATCTGGTAGTAGTCCGGATGAATTTCATTAAAGGCCAGAAAGCCGTGGCGGTTGCCTCCGTAGTCGACGAAGGCCGCCTGCAACGACGGCTCAACACGCGTCACCTTAGCAAGAAAAATATTGCCTCGCAGAAGCTTGCGGGCCGCACTCTCGTAATCGAATTCCTCTACGCGGCCGTCACGCAGAACGACGACCCGGGTCTCCTCCGGATGCGTCGCATCGATGAGCATTTTGTTGTGGGACATTGACGTCGAATCCTTGGCGCGACTCCCAAGCCGGGCGACGCATCTGCCAACATGGCAGCTACGATCAAGCGGGAACCCAGGGTGCGCGTTTTGGTTATGTTGATTTCAAGATGAGGTGGAATCAGACGATCGCGCCGGCACGCTAGCCGGGCAGGCCGCGTCGCGCCGCACGTCAAGGGTGGCGGCTGGATTGGCGATTTTGCGCTCACGTCTGGCATGCGCAGTTAAGTCCTTGGCCGGTCATGCACCAGGGTTGGCTCATACCGGGACCGAGTTCGATGGATCGGTTCGTCCGCCGCGTAACCCGCCGGGGCCGACGCAGCAGCTTCTGACTTTGGGCTTCTGCCGCGCCGAGGCGCGCAAGAAACCGTCGAGCCGTGTGGACGATTGGGAACGGCAGCTGGGCCGACCCGGCGAACGTCATCTGCGAGCGGTTGCTGGCGCTCCTGCTGAGGTACACAACCCCTAGCTCGGGTTGGGTTGCACCTGAGGCTGGAGCACGTTCACGGCACTCCGCCCCTCCGCCCGGCTCGTGGCCTAGCTCGGGGCTGGGAGTTCGACCTTTCCCACCAAAAAGCGCTTGCGGCGCGGCGCGCTCGTTGATTGCGCGCTAGCCTGATCCGCCATGATGGAGAACGCCGTGCACTCCCAGAAGTAACACTTCACCACTACGCCTAGCGACTGTAACGGGTTCGCATGCCCGCTGACAAGAGTGTTAAAATAACTGAGCGCTGGAACCGCCTGCATACGGCACACTGCGGCACAAATGCAAATTCTTTGTTAAATTTCAGTTGAATCAGCGACTCTGGGGGTAGAAGAAATCGTGACGAAAGACGCCGAGCAGCATGCGGCGGCACACGAGTGGAGGGGTTGTGTGGCAGGGGGGCCTAGGTTGTATGGGTTGCAGATTGCATGCTTATCAGCAGGGCTATTGGTTTTGGGTTGGTCTGACGCGGCGACCCCAAGCGAGGCAGGTTCAGCTGGAAATCTCCCCCAATTCGCCTGGACTACCAACGTTCAGCCCAACCAATGGGCCGACGAGACGCAAAATCGTGCGCCCACGCAGCCAGAACGCCTTGCCCCGCGTTCGGCTGCTTCGACCCCTTCGGCCAGCGCCCGCGCCGTGTCCGCCGACGTGCGCCTCGCAGGGCAACAGACCATCTTCGAACTCAAATTATCGCGGGGGGTGCCCGCGGAAGTCTACTCTCTCGCTAACCCATTTCGCGTCGTCATCGACTTGCCTGATGTCATTTTTGAACTTCCCGATGATGCCGGTCGCTCAGCAACTGGACTGGCGTCGGCGTTCCGCTTTGGCCAATTCGATGAAGGAAAAGCGCGCATCGTCATTGATACGACCGGCCCCGTCCGCATCTCTGAGGCCGTAATGGCGCACGCGAGCGACGGTCCGGGAATCGTGCTGCGAGTCGTGCTCGAGGCAAGCGATACGGCGAGTTTTGGCGGCGGCACAGGGGCAGCTCGAGGCACCCAATCGGCAAACGGCGCTGCTAGTCCCACCTTGGACGAACGCTCGCCAGACGAGCCTGTACGAACTCCAGCGCGTCGCGCCAAGCCCGTCGTCGTGATTGACCCCGGTCATGGCGGCATCGATCCGGGCGCCATCGGTCCAGATAATATGCTGGAGAAAAACCTCGTGCTGGCCGTGGCCCGGCGGGTGAGGGCGAAGCTCGGCGCCAGCGGGCGCTATCAGGTCGTCATGACTCGCGAAAAGGATATTTTCGTCTCGCTCGATCGCCGGGTCGAGGTGTCGCGCGCGAATGCCGCAGACTTATTCATTTCCCTACATGCCGACTCGATCGATCAACCGGCGTTCGCTCAAGCGGTAAAGGGAGCGACGATATACACGCTTTCGGAACAGGCCTCCGACGCGCAAGCGCGTGCTATGGCGGAAAAAGAGAATGCCTCGGACTTGCTGGCTGGTCTTGAGGTAACGGAAGGGCCGGCGTCGAGCGATGTCCGCGACATTCTGATCGATCTTATGAAACGGGAAACTGCCAATTTTTCCAACGAGTTCTCAAGGACGCTGATCCATGCGATGCGGTCCCGGATCTCGCTTGCGCGCGATCCGCGCCGTTCCGCAGCTTTCAAGGTGCTCAAGCAGCCCCATGCGCCATCTGTGCTCATCGAGCTCGGCTACATCAGCCACGTCGAAGAAGCGCGACAGATGAGTTCCGCGGAATGGCAAGACAATGTCGCTTCGGCGATCACGTCGGCCGTGGAGACCTATTTTTCTAGCCGGGTCCGGGCCAATTGACAGCGCGCCTCGCTCAGCGCTCTCGGCACAATGAGCCCGTCGCTTGGGTCCTCCGCGACGCTGCGCCCGTCGACGGTAAAACGGCGCGAGGAGGTCGGGGCTGCGGACATGAATATTTCGCACAACTGCGACAAACAGTTTGCGCATTCCATCCCCTCCGACGACGTGCGGCCACAATCCATGCTATGGTCTCATCCTGATCTGGGATTTGATGCAGCGCCATAAGCGGTTAAAGAGGCGTGGCCACTCGAACGGACAGACAACGGATCGCATGCGAGCCCCAGCCTATCCACCGCCTCCAGCCCCGAAGAAGCGGCGGCGCAAGAGCCTGCTGCTGAGCTTCCTCGGCTGGAGCTTTGCGTTGCTGGTCGTGCTGTTCGTCGCCGGTTCGGCGGGCGTGGGATACCTGCTTTGGCAGGCCTCCCAAGATCTGCCCGACTATGAGAGCCTCGCCAAGTACGAACCCCCGGTGATGACGCGCTTTCACGCCCATGATGGCTCGCTGATCGCCGAATACGCGCGCGAACGGCGCATTTTCGTGCCCGTCAATGTCATCCCCAAGCGCGTGATCGCTGCCTTTTTGTCAGCCGAGGACAGCCGCTTTTATGAACACGGCGGCATAGATTTCCAAAGCGTTGGCCGCGCGGCTGCGAAGTTTCTGGAGACCAAACTCACCGGCCGCGGCAGCATCCAGGGTGCTTCGACAATCACCCAGCAAGTTGCCAAGAACTTCCTTTTGACCAGTGACCGCACGTTCGACCGCAAAATCCGCGAAGCAATTTTGGCCATCCGCATTGAGCGCGCATTCACGAAGGACAAAATTCTCGAACTCTACCTGAACGAAATCTACCTCGGCCTTGGCGCCTATGGCGTGGCGGCAGCGGCTCTGACGTATTTCAACAAGGAACTCAAAGACCTAACCCTTGAGGAGGCCGCCTACCTAGCCGCCCTGCCCAAAGCCCCGAATAACTATCATCCGTTCCGCAACCGTCAGAAGGCCATCGAGCGGCGCAACTGGATCCTGGGGGAGATGGCCGAAAACGGGTACGTTTCGCGCGAGGAGGCCGAGGCGGCGAAATCCCAGCCGATTGCCGTCAATTTCCGCCCGAGCGGCGCCCAGATCTTTGCTGCCGAATATTTCGCCGAAGAGGTTCGCCGTTCAATCCACATGCAGTACGGCGAGGAAAAGCTCTACGCGGGCGGTCTCTCGGTGCGTACCACGCTCGATCCGCGCCTGCAGGAAATCGCGCGCCTCTCCCTCATCGACGGCCTTGTGGCATTCGATCGCGACAAGGGCTGGCGAGGTCCGGTTTCGCAGATCGACATCGCTGGAGACTGGGGCATCCCACTCGGCGCGATCGACATCCCCTCCGACATCGCACCTTGGCGTCTGGGTGTCGTGCTGACGGTGGAAAAGGACAAAGCCATCGTAGGCCTGAGACCTGCGCGCCAGCAGGACGGCACGCTCGCCAAGGAACGCGAGGCGGTGCAGATCACGCTGGATGAGGTGAAGTGGGCCAAAGTCCCTGCGACCAAGGCGACGCCCAAAGCCGTTTCGGATATCCTTAAACCCGGCGACGTCATCTACGTGGCGCCGAAGGACAAGCGCAAGCTCGATGGCGTATGGTCCCTGATGCAGATCCCGGAGGTTGCCGGCGGCCTCATCGCCATGGACCCCCACACCGGACGTGTGCTCGCCGTCGCCGGTGGATTTTCGTTCGCCATGAGCCAGTTCGATCGCGCGATCCAAGCGCGCCGCCAGCCCGGTTCGTCTTTCAAGCCGTTCGTCTATGCCGCTGCGATCGACAACGGCTACAAACCGACCTCGATCATCCTCGATGCGCCAATCGAAATTGCTCAAGGACCTGGTCAGGACATCTGGCGGCCGGAGAATTACGAGCGCGATAAATCCTACGGGCCTACGACGTTGCGAGTCGGCGTGGAGAAGTCACGCAACCAGATGACGGTGAGACTGGCGCAGGACGTCGGTATGCCGCTGATCACGGAGTACGCCAAGCGCTTCGGCATCTATGACGATCTTCTCCCCGTGCTCTCCATGTCACTAGGGGCTGGCGAGACCACGTTGCTGCGCATGACAACGGCCTATTGCATGCTGGCCAACGGCGGCAAGCGCGTACGTGCGACCTTAATCGACCGCATCCAGGATCGATGGGGACGCTCCGTATGGAAACACGATGCGCGCGCCTGTGAGGGCTGCAACGCCGAGCAGTGGAACGGACAGCCGGAGCCTGAAATTCCCGACGACCGCAAGCAAATCATCGATCCTCATACGGCCTACCAAATGACTTCGATCCTGGAAGGCGTAGTGCAGCGCGGCACGGCAACGGTCTTGAAATCGTTGGGCAAGCCCATTGCCGGAAAAACGGGAACCACCAACGAAGAAAAAGACGCGTGGTTCATCGGCTACACGCCGGACCTCGTCGTTGGCGTGTTTGTTGGCTATGACACGCCACGCCCGATGGGTAAGGGTCGAACGGGCGGTGGTATCGCGGCGCCAATCTTCGGAGAATTCATGAAGAAGGCGCTGGCCGATGTTCCCGCCACGCCGTTCCGTGTTCCTCCCGGCATCAAGTTGGTGCGCGTGAACTTGAAGACCGGCCTACGCGCTGGCCCCAATGACAAACAGGCGATTTTGGAGGCGTTCAAGCCCTACGAGGAACCCGACGACGCCTATTCTATCATCGGCTTCACGACAGCTGCCACCGAGGAGGCTCCAGTCGGTGAGGGCCGCACGGCTGGGGCCGACGACGCGTGGTCGCCGCAGCGCCGGCCGCCGCCGGGCCATACCTCTGACCCGCCACCCGGTCCAAGAGGTATGTGGTGAGGTGATCGCCACCGGTTTACTTCATCCCACCACCCCCCTATATCCCTCGGTGTGTTCCCCCCTTTTTTTGAACGTCCCGGCGTAGAGGATCGCTCATCGCCGCAAGAACGGCCAGGAGGCTGATGATGCGCGCAGAAGCGCAAAGACTTGTCGATTCCATCCAAGAAGCCTTGACGCTTCTGAGGAGGTATCTTTGACCCTGAACATGCCGAAGAAAAACTAGCCGAACTCAACCGTCGCGCAGAAGATCCAGCGCTCTGGTCCAAGCCAGCAGAGGCGCAGAAAGTCATGCGCCAGCGTCAATCGCTGGAACGTGCGCTGTCGGAATTCCGCCGCATGGAGCGGGATCTAGAGGATAATGTCACGCTGATCGAACTGGGCGAAGCGGAGGGCGACGAGTCGAGCGTCGCGGAGGCCGAACAGCTGTTGGCACGCCTGGAACACGACGTGCAGGAACGCAGCGTCGAAGCACTTCTGTCGGGTGAGGCCGACAGCATGAATGCCTATCTGGAAGTCCACGCCGGGGCGGGTGGCACCGAAAGTCAGGACTGGGCGCAAATGCTGCTGCGCATGTACATGCGATGGGCCGAGCGGCGCGGGTTCAAGGTAAAACTCGTCGATGAAAGTCCAGGCGAAGAGGCCGGCATCAAATCGGCAACCCTCGAAATCGAGGGGGAAAATGCGTTCGGCTTGCTCAAAACGGAGTCTGGCGTGCACCGTCTCGTGCGCATTTCGCCCTATGACTCCAATGCCCGCCGCCACACGAGCTTTGCCTCCGTTACCGTCTATCCGGTGGTCGATGACTCGATCGAGATCGATATCAATCCGGCTGATGTGGACATTTCGTTCGCGCGCTCATCAGGAGCCGGCGGCCAGCACGTCAACCGCACCGAGTCGGCCGTGCGCCTCGTCCATAAGCCCTCGGGCATCGTGATCTTCGCCCAGGAGCACCGCTCGCAGCACCAAAACAAGGACACCGCATTCAAGCGCCTCAAAGCGCGGCTCTACGAAATGGAGCTCAAACGTCGCGAGCAGCAAGCCAGTGCGGAGCAGGCGGCCAAAAGCGACATCGGTTGGGGCCACCAGATCCGCTCCTACGTCTTGCAGCCCTATCAGCTCGTCAAGGATTTGCGCACGGGCCAGCAATCGACTTCGCCGGCGGAAGTACTCGACGGCGATCTCGACCCCTTCATCCACGCAACGCTGTCCGCTCGGATCAAAGGCGGCAACGGCGCCTCACCGATCGTCGATGATTTGGAGTAAAACGACCGGCAGCCGAATTCCGCTACGCGGTTCTCAATCTGGCCCAATCCGATCCGACTTAAGTGAGCCCCATCATGATCGTGACTTTGAAACTTTACGCGTCATTGGGCGCCTTTCTGCCAGCAGGGGCCGAGCGAAACATGGCGGACGTCGAGGTTGCCGAGGGAACGACCATTCGCGCCCTGCTCGATCAGCATAACGTCCCCCCGCAGGCTTGCCATCTCGTCTTGCTGAACGGCGTATTTCAGCCCCCGGCTGTCCGCCAGAGTGTGGTCTTGAAGCCTGGTGATGCAGTAGCAGTTTGGCCCCCGGTTGCTGGCGGATGACGGCCGAGCCAATTGATCGCGAGAACGGTTCGGCCCACGTTGTCGTCAAGACAATGTCGCTCTCTCGGGCGGAATTTGAGCGCTCAATACAAATTCTGGCGCCCGAACT
>JAKALI010000166.1 GCA_021813195.1 Pseudomonadota bacterium | reverse complement strand
ACGCTCATATGAAGAGAATGAGCGGCGCATCCGCGGACTGATCCAGGAATTGTCGGGTGAGCGCTCGGAGCTGTTGGGAACGAGTGAGCGTGTCACGGAAACGCTGCGCGCGCTCGGCGCGGAGGTTCCCCAGCTCATTGAGCGGTTATCCTCTCAGCAGATCAAACTCGCCCAGATCATTCAGAGCGCCGGAGAAAATCTCACTTCGCTGGAAACCGCCGTCGGACAGACGACGGGGCGCTTGGAAACAACGATCGGCGAGCGCACGGAGCAATTGCAAACAGTACTGGAAACCTACACCGGCGCGATAGGTCAGGCGATCGGGAGCCGAACAGAGGAAATTCAGGTCGTTCTGGAAGGCTACACTGCTGCACTTGCCGATGCACTTGCCGCGCGCACGGAGACAATTCAGCTCGCTTTCCACGACTACCTGTCTTCGCTCAATGCCTCTCTCGATGGCCGCACCGCAAATTTACAGACAGTATTCGAGGAATACGCTCGCGCGCTCGATACCTCACTGGCAAACCGGGCAGAAATTCTCGATGGACAACTGGTCGAGCGCACGCGCGCGCTTGATGCCGCGTTCAGTGCCCGCCTGCAAGCCTTCGATGAGTCGATCAAAAGATCGACATTCGCCATCGACAACGCTGTGGGTGAGCGCGCCGCAGCTCTCACCTCAGCTCTCGACAACCACGCCCGCACGTTCTCAGAGACGATCCAGCGCCAGACGGCCGAACTCGATGAGCAGTTGGTACAGGGCATCAGTGCGGTGCGGCGGACGAGCGAGAACATCACGCGTCAATCGCTCAAAGCCATCGAGGGACTCGCCAATCAGTCCGAGATGCTGCGTAACGTTTCGGAAAACCTACTTGGTCAGATCAGTTCCGTCACCAATCGGTTCGAGAACCAGGGTCAGACCATCATGCGCGCGGCCAATGCCCTGGAAGCCGTCAACTTCAAGATTGACACAACCTTGCAGAACCGTCACGCAGCGCTCGCGCAGACGCTCGAGGCCATGTCGGGCAAGGCTGCTGAACTCGATCGTGTGGTCCAAGGCTACTCGTCCACAATCGAAGGTACGCTGACCGAAGCTGAGCTGCGCGCGCGGGCCGCCGCCGAGCAGCTGCGACTAGGCGCGGAGAACACACGACGCGCCGCCCTCGCCGACCTTGACCGCCTCAAAGCGGAAACGGATGCCGAGAGCGCCCGCCGATTGGAGGAGCTGCGCCAGCGGTTTGCAAACGTATCGACGACCGTCTCGCAGGAGATCGACAGCCTCTATAATCGCGTGGACACCACGGCCGAGGAGGCCCGAAAGCGCGCCCAGCGGACAGCCACCGAAATCGCTGCCGAGCAGGCCCGCTTGATGGAACAACTCAATCAACTCCCTGCGGCCACGCGCGAGAGCGCTGACGGCATGCGCCGAGCGCTCGCCGAACAACTCAAAGCGCTCGATCAGATCGCCGCACTCTCGCAGCGCACCGAATTGCGGCGCGACTTTATGCCACCATCCACCGCAACCCCGTCCAACCTCTCGACAGCCAGCCCGCCCCCACCTTCCCCGATCAAGACTGCCGGCATGCCCCAAACCCGCGCTACGTTGGCCGAAGGAGCCGCACGTGAAGGCTGGTCGCTCGGAGATCTGTTGGCGCGAGCTTCCCGCGACGAAGAGCTGGCGCAAGCGCGTGCTGCGCGACCTTTGCCCCCCGAGGGGGCGCCCCCAGCAGCGCAGCCCTACAAGCTCGATATCGATGTCATCGCCCGCGCGCTCGATGGACCGACCACGGCCGCGCTTTGGTCGCGCTTGAACGCCGGACATCGCGGCGTTCTGTCACGCGGTCTGTACTCCAGCCAGGGGCGCGCCGCATTCGATGAAATTGCCAGTCGGCTGCCCACGGACCGAGAACTCGCCAGCACCGTGATGCGGTATCTGGAAGACTTCGAGAGCATCCGACGCGATTTGGATGCCAGAGACCCGACCGGACGGCTCACTGCCGGACATCTCAATTCCGACAGTGGGCGCGTATATTTGTTGCTCGCCCATGCTGCGGGTCGCATCGCCTGATGAGGCTGGCTCCTCCCTGATTTGAGTACGTCTCTTCGAGGGATACATTGACCGCGCCGACCGATGCCTGCCGATCGCACACTCACCGTTCGCATCGAAAGCTGGCCGCTGGTGCGCCCGTTCGTGATCTCACGCGGCGCCAAGACCGAGGCGCGCGTCGTCGTCGCCACGCTGCAGCAGGGCGACGCGATCGGGCGAGGTGAATGTGTGCCGTATGCGCGCTACGGCGAAACGCCGGAGGCTGTCGCGGCAGTCATCACGCGCCTCGGCGCGCCGCAATCGCGCGGCGACCTCCAGCGTGCCCTGCCCCCCGGAGCGGCCCGCAACGCGCTCGACTGCGCGCTGTGGGACTTGGAAGCGAAGCTCGCTGGCGTCCCCGCCGCGGTGATCGCCGGACGTCCGCAGCCTGGCGCACATCTCACCTGTTTCACCTTAAGCCTCGATACACCCGGCGCCATGGCCGAAGCCGCGCGCGCGGTGCCCGAGTTGGGCCTCCTCAAACTGAAGCTCGGCGGGGATGGTGATGCGGAGCGCATGCGCGCCGTGCGTGCTGCCCGCCCCGATGCCCGGCTCCTCGCCGATGCCAACGAGTCCTGGACGTCCGAACAGTTGGGCCACTTGCTCGCGGTTGCGGCCGAAACGGGCATGGAGGTCGTTGAGCAACCGCTGCCGGCTGGGGCTGATACGGCTCTGGCATCCTGCGAGCGGCCGGTTGCCGTCTGCGCCGACGAAAGTGCGCACACCTCAGCCGACATCGCCGGGCTGCTTACCCGTTATGATGCCGTCAACATCAAGCTCGACAAGGCCGGAGGACTGACCGAAGCCTTGGCCATGGCCGACGCTGCCCGCGCTGCCGGCCTGGACATCATGGCCGGATCCATGGTCGCAACGTCACTCGCGATCGCACCCGCCATGCTCGTTGCCCAATATGCCCGCTGGGTTGATCTGGATGGCCCTTTGCTGTTAGCGCGCGACCGAGAGGGGGCCATCGCAATTCGTGATGGCGTGATTGAGCCGGCCCAACGGGAATTGTGGGGTTGAGGCTTGCCGGCCAATGGCGCGCGACGTCACAGTCGCGCATCGCTCTTGAGAGGCGCAAGACGAATTGCAGCGCCCAATCCAATGGCAGCGAGGGCCGCCATCGCCAAATACGCGCTGCCGCCGAACTCTAGATACAACGGACCGCTCGCAAGCGTGGCAAACCCCATGACGACTCCGGCAGCAAACGTGGAGTGCAGCGCTTGCGCTGTCCCAGCCACGCCTTCAGGCACGGATCGCTCAATGAATCGCATCGCGCCCAGATGCGTCATCGCATAAGTGAACGCGTGCAGCATCTGCAGCAACACCAGAACGAGGAGCGGCGGATCAAAGCTCATGGCGCTCCACCGCGCGACGGCGGCAAGCGCCCCGGCGGCCATCAGCCGCCCGGCCGCCACACCCGCCAGCCAACGTCCGGCATAGGCAAACAGCACGACCTCAGCGAGCACGGCGATCGCCCACAAGGCCCCAATCCAAATGCCGGAAATACCCTGCTTTTGGAGATGGAGTGCGCCGAAGGTGTAGAATAGAGAATGAGCCGCCTGGGTTGTGCTGACCGCCACCAGAAACGCCAGAAATGCAGGCGCGCGTGCGAGACGCGCCACATCGCCCAACGGCAGACCACGTAAGCTGCGCGCGTCCCCAGCCTTCTCCACCCGGGCGACAGGCAAGCTATGCCCCGCCAAGACCGTCACGCCAGCGCCAAAGATTAGCATCCCGATCGTTGCGCCGCTGCCTGCCTGGTCGATGAGCCATCCCCCCACCAGCCCCATGACGATAAAAGACAATGAGCCCCACAGCCGCATGCGGCCATAGTCCGCCCGCAATGTGCGCACGCCCCCGATGGCGATGGTTTCCGCAAGCGGCATGATTGCGGCAGCCGCCAAAGAAAATGGCACCGCCACGAGCAAGATGGTTGAGAACGACTCCATCGCGCCCAGCAGGACGATCATGACCAGGGAGCACCAGGCGAGCGCGAGAACGAGCTGGCGATGTCCCCCGGTGCGGTCGCCGATGATGCCGAGTGCCGGTGTGACGAGGAGGCGCAGCAGGAACGGCGCGGCGGTGATGATCGCAATCTCGTTGCTGGTAAGCCCCCGGGCATCGAGCCAAACGGGCAGAAATGGCAACTGTACGCCGTAGATCACGAACAGCGCCGCGTAGAATGCTGATAGACGCAGGGCGAAGGCGGCCTTCGTCATGAAACCTCGAATTCGAGCAATTGCCTGCGGCACGACCCGATTTGGGGATGCGATGGCGGTCCTTTCCGATCGGCCGAAGATGGCCGACAAAAGTCCAGGCAGTGCCGACGCGCCTGTCGCGCAACGGGTGCGGATGCACGGCTCCACGTAACGGTCAAGTTGCCGAGCGACGCCGATCAACGAGCATCGCAAAAAGAAAACCGGCCCGGAGCAACCGGACCGGCTTCCAGCGGAGCCGAGCATGCGTCCCTGAGCGCCGCTCAGCACTCCCCCCAACGAGTGCGTATCCCCCCGACCCGATGAGCGACCGCACTGTCAGCGATCAGGTCGCAGAGCGCAAGATCAAGTTTGGTTTGTGACGGCGTGAATTTGCTCACCGATGCGGATTCACCACACTTACGTTCGCGATCGCACTTTCAAGACGACCTTTGCCGCAGCGCAAAAGCGTGATCGACAGGGCCCCGCCCGTGCCCAATCGCAAGGTCGCGACCGGCCGCAAGTGCCTGCCAGAGGTAAGTCTTTGCCGCATCAACGGAGTCCTCGAGGCCGCGACCCACGGCCAGCCCCGCCGTAATCGCAGCCGACAAGGTGCAACCGGTGCCATGGGTGTTCTGGGTTGCGATGCGTGCCCGAGCGAAGCGCATTACACCCGACCGTGTCGCCAAAACGTCGATGGCCTCATCGCCGGGCATGTGTCCGCCCTTAAGGAGCACCGCCTGCGGCCCAAGTTGAAGGAGGGCGCGAGCCTGGCGCTCCATTTCTGGAACGCTGTCGGCTGGGGCCACATCCAGAAGCTTGGCGGCCTCGAGCAGATTGGGTGTCAGAATGGTTGCCAAGGGCACGAGGCGCGCGCGCACCCTTGCGATGGCCTCGGGCGCCAAGAGCACGTCCCCACTGGTTGCCACCATAACCGGGTCGACGACGAGCGGCCCGAACGGGCGCGGCGTCAGAATTTCAACCACGGCGTCAAGTGTGGCGACATCTCCCATCATGCCCGTCTTCACCGCATGGACGGCGAGATCGACAGCGAGAGCCTCAGCTTGCAAACGAATGAAGTCCGCCGGCACAGCATGAACGCCTCGCACCCCACAAGTGTTTTGCGCGGTGAGGGCTGTGATGATGCTCGCACCATAGACGCCATGCGCTGCGAACGTCTTTAAGTCTGCCTGAATTCCCGCGCCACCCGAGGGGTCGGAGCCTGCAATTGTCAACGCGATCGCACAACTTCCGCCAGCGCCGGGCATCACGGGGCCCCTGGCCGCTGTTTTAGAATCTCGCCCTGCAGATCCGTGGGCATCACAGCCTCTTCGAGCGTCGTCAACGCGGGGAACGTCTCGATCAACCATTGGCCGAAGGCGTTGATCGAGAACCAATCGATGATGTTGAGAAACGCAATGCCCGTTAGCACGAGCATCAGCCCCATGGCCATTTCGACTCGATGCATATGCCGGCGGAACTTTTGCAGGAAACCAAGAAACGGCTGGATGGCGATCGCAGCAACGATAAAGGGTATCCCCAATCCCAAGGAGTAAACACCGAGCAGCCGGACCCCTGCCCCCAGACTATCGGTACTGGCGGCGAGTGCCAGCACCGTAGCGAGGATAGGACCGATGCAGGGTGTCCAACCGAAGGCGAATGCCAGCCCGATGAGATAGGCGCCAGCCAGACTGACGCCCTGCATTTGCGTCTGATAGCGCGCCTCGCGATAGAGCGCCGGGATGCGCAACAATCCCAGGAAATGCAAACCGAAGAGGATGATGACGAGGCCAGCGGCGAAACTCAGCTCCATCCGCCAGGTTTGCACCAGTTGGCCCAGCGCCGAGGCGCTCGCGCCCATCGCAACAAACACCGTTGTAAAGCCAAACACGAACATCACGGCCGCGAGTACGACGCGCTGCCAAACATGATGTTCGATCCCATCCTCGGACGCCAGTTCCTCGATGGTCGTACCGCCGATGTAGGAGAGATACGGCGGCACGAGCGGCAGCACGCAGGGGGACAAAAAGCTCACCAGCCCCGCCAGCGCCACGCCGGGATAGAGATGCATTTCGCCGAACATTCTGCTTCCATTCTTGACTGCGAAAATTCGGAGGATCGTTCAGGTTACGCTAAGATTACGCCAACTGCGGCCGGTTCGTTGCATTACGATAACGATAGAATTGCTGCAGGGACATCCTCAAGGCGCGCCACAATCGCATCGGCCCCAAGCGTCATCAGTGGGGTCGTCTCGTAGCCGTGGCTGAGCAGAACCGAACGGCACGCCGCCGCGTGGGCGGCCGCAATATCGGCTTGGCTGTCGCCAACCATCGCAGCCAAATCAGGGGGGACATTGAGCGGTCGGAGCGCTGCCAAGATCGCCTCCCGGTCGGGCTTCAACGGTCCGCTGGGCGTGGCAGCCACGACGGCGGAGAAATGAGTCCGCAGGCCGTAGGCGTTCAGGATCTGGAATGTTATCGCCTCCGGCTTATTGGTGCACAAGGCGAGCGCAAGGCCGCGCTCGGTGAGGGCCTGAAGCACCTCTTGAGCGCCATCGTAAAGCCGGCTTGCGGCAACCGGTGCTGCGGAATAGGCAGCGAGAAACTCATCATGGACGCGGTCGATCAAAGAGATGTCCGCATCTGCACCCAAGGCGCGCGCAACGAGCGCGCGCGATCCCCCACCGATCAGGCGAACCACGGCGTCGTGTGACAGAGGAGCTCGGTGCACAGCATCAAGCGCGGCATTGAGGGCTCTCGCGATATCCGGCGCACTGTCGAGCAGCGTTCCATCCAGATCGAAGATCACAGCACGGATCGGCTGTCGAGGGCGTAGGTGTGAGGCCGCGCCGCTCACGCAGCTAGCGCCGCAACGCCCGGCAGCTCTTTGCCTTCCAGCCATTCGAGGAATGCCCCGCCCGCGGTGGATACGTAAGAGAAGTCACCCGCAACGCCGGCAGCATTCAAAGCCGCCACCGTGTCACCGCCACCCGCCACCGATTTAAGCCGACCTTCCCGCGTCAGCTTGGCGACTTCCCGCGCCAGCGTAAACGTTCCCTCTCCGAAGGGGCTGATCTCGAACGCACCCATCGGGCCGTTCCAGAGGACAGTTCGACACGCCCGCAACGTTTCACTCATCAGGGCAATCGAGGCCGGACCGATGTCGAGGATCATGGCGTCGATCGGAACCTTGTGGATGTTGACCGTCTCTGAGGCCGCACCAGCGCGGAACTCGCGGGCAATCACAGCGTCGATGGGCAAGACGACTTGGCAGCCGCGCGCCTTCGCCTCAGCCATGATTTCGCGGGCCGTGGAATGAAATTCCGGCTCGGCAAGTGATTGGGCGACTTGAACGCCCAAGGACTGCAAGAAGGTGTTCGCCATGCCGCCACCGATGAGGAGCTTGTCAACCTTGGCCACGAGATTGGTCAGGATCGGGATTTTCGAGGACACCTTCGCGCCCCCGACGACGGCAGCGGTGGGGCGTTCTGGCGCTTCGAGCGCGGCCTTGAGGGCATTGATTTCTTCCATCATCAGCGGGCCCGCGAAGGCCGGCAGGCGATGGG
>JAKALI010000165.1 GCA_021813195.1 Pseudomonadota bacterium | reverse complement strand
CGGTGCGCCGCGCGCCTTCCAGTCCGGCAACAGCCGGTTGAGACCAACGGGATCGATGACGGCTCCGGATAAGATGTGGGCGCCAACGTCCGAGCCTTTTTCTAGCACGACCACGGAAATGTCGTGGCCACGGGCCGCCGCGAGCTGCTTTAAGTGGATCGCTGCAGATAATCCGGCCGGCCCGGCACCGACAATGACGACATCGAATTCCATGGCCTCGCGCGGGGGTAGTGCTGTGGTGCTATCAGCCATGGCGATGCTTGTCCTCAGGGCTCATCATCACTATTGGGAAAAAAGGTAGCTCCGATTAGGTCGGGGTCGAGGGGGCGTCAAGCGCCGCGGTCTTTGCGTCACAGCTCTGTGTGCAGGGGTTCGCTCCTGTCTTGGCCCAGCATCGCGGGCACACTATGCTATTGCCATGCAGATCGACGCAGACCGTGTAGCGCTCTTGCGGCTCTTGGCGTGGTGCGAGGCGATGGGGGCCGACAGCGCCGTTGCCGATGTTCCGCTGGATTGGTCGTCTGCAAAAAGCACCACGCTTGCGGCCTGGCAGCCTAATTTTTCGGGCGATCCGGAAAGCCCTGTTCGGGACCACGCCGCGGTGTTGCCGCGCTCACAGCCGCAGGATACGCGCGCCAGGCCGCGGCAGGAGGGAGGGGCCGCGAACGCGCGCGGTGCCGGAAGCGCGCCATTTGCTCCAGCATCGAGACCGGCATCACGTGAGCCTGACCTCGATGTGCGCCAGGGCGCAAGGCTTGCTCGCGATCTCGGCCAGCTTCGTACGATGATCGAGGCGTTCACAGGCTGCGGTCTGAAAGCGACCGCAAAGTCCACATGCGTCTTTCGCGGCGCAGAGAGGGCGCCGCTGATGATTATCGGGGAGGCGCCTGGGCGCGATGAGGATATCGCGGGGCGACCGTTTGTCGGTCGTGCGGGGCAACTGCTCGATCGCATGCTGAGCGCGATCGGGATGGATGAGCGCGACGTGCATATAACGAACGTCGTCTACTGGCGTCCCCCTGGCAATCGCACGCCCACACCCCAGGAGGCCGAAAGCTGTCGCCCGTTCTTGGAACGCCAGATCGAACTCGTCGGACCACGTGTTTTGCTGCTTCTCGGTGGCGCGGCGGCCAAGCAGTTGCTCGGTCTCAACGATGGTATTCTGAAAATTCGAGGCAAGTGGCGCCATATCGAGTTGGATGGCCGGCGCATTCCGGTGATGGCGAGCCTGCATCCTGCCTACCTGCTGCGTTCGTCGGCTTCGAAGCGCTTGGCCTGGCGAGATCTGCTCGCGGTGCGCGCAGCGCTTGAGGACGGCACGTTCGAGCCGATATCCTAATGCTGCGCCCCGTCGGGGCAAACACGGCATTAAATTTCGTTGAATTGCGTCTAAATTGCAGTATGCGGCTTAATCCGACTAGAAGACGTTGGTGGTAGTTTGAGCAAGGTTGAGGGTAAGTCGAATTGAATGTCCCTCAATCTGAAATCAGCATCGAACGTCGAGGCAGTCGTGCGTACCGGATTTGTCTATCTGCGGCCCCATCACGTCGCCATGGTCCAGGCTCGCGGTCCCTATGCTGTGTCGGCTGCTGAGGCGTGGGACAAGATGTTTGATTGGATGCGCAAGGCCGGACTTCTCAAGGATGTCGGCACCGGTTATGGGCTGCTGTTCGATGACCCTCGGGAAACCCCGCCTGAGCGCTGTCGTTACGGGGCCTGCATTGGCATCGACAACAATTGGCTGAGCCTCGTGCCGGAAGTCATGAGTTTGCGGCGCTTGCCGGGGGGCGCATACGCTCGCTCGCGCCACGTCGGCGGGCCGCACGGTTTGGGCATCGCCATTTCTAAAGTGCGCAATGAAGGTTTGGCGCAAGAGGGCTTGATGGTAGATCGCACGCGTCCGCTCATCGAGATTTATCTCGATAACCCATTCACCGTGCCCGTCGAGAAACAAAGGGTCGATGTGTGTATTCCCGTCGCGGTCACGGACGTCTTTGGGCGCGCGGCCTGATACCGTCTCTTTACCTCGCCGCTGGAACGGGCAACATTTGGCTCGAACCCTAGAGCCGGAGCCGACTGATGGCGCGCATCGATGAATCTCGCCCGTTTCTTCCCGTTCGCATGGCCGTTCTGACAATGTCAGATACCCGCAGCCTCGAACAGGATAAGTCAGGTAACGTTCTGGCGGCGCTCATCACTGAGGCCGGCCACGTCCTGGCGGATCGCGCGCTCGTGCGCGATGACGTCGCAGCCATTCGTGCCCAGGTGAGCCGCTGGATTGAGGATCCTGCAATCGACGTCATCATCACAACGGGGGGGACGGGCTTCACAGGTCGGGATGTCACGCCGGAAGCCGTGACACCGCTGTTTGAAAAGCACATCGATGGCTTCTCGGTCATCTTCCACATGCTGAGTTACCAGAAAATCGAGACTTCCACGATCCAGTCGCGCGCCTGCGCCGGCGTCGCGCGAGGAACGTATGTCTTTTGCCTGCCGGGTTCACCGGGTGCCTGCCGCGACGCGTGGGAGGGCATCTTGAAATGGCAACTCGATCATCGCCATCGGCCCTGCAATTTCGTGGAGATCATGCCGCGGCTCGAGGAGCACCGCCGCACGGCAGACCAGCCCTGATCATGTTCTCAGGATGCGCTAGCGCGGCGGAACGACGCGTCCCGCCGCCCGGCCCACACGCATCAGGTCATCGGCCGTGTCGATATCGTCACGAGGGATAGTTTCGCAAACGCGGTAGCTGGCCAATCCGCGATAGGTATCGGTGAGTGCGCAAGGGCTCGACCATCGCACGCGCGCAAAGGGCTGCGGCACATGCGGTCTGCGCCTGAGGCCGATCAACCAGTAGCCGCCGTCGCTTGAGGGACCAATCACGGCGTCCGCGCCATCGAGTCGGCGGAAGGCCGCTGCAAGATCACGCTGCGTTATGCCCGGTGCATCCGAACCGATAATGATGACAGGGCCGGGCGGCAGACCATCAACAAGGCGTTGCAGGCGCTGCCCCAGATCGCCGTCACCCTGGCGCACTCGGGCCAGGTGTGAGGGGTAGGCGCGCGTCGCGATGTGATGGTCGGGCGTGATGGCGAGGAGCGTCGTCCAGCAGCGTGGCTCATCGATGCGTTTGAGTAGGGCCGCCGTGGCGTGCCGGTAGAACCAGGTCGCAGCCACCGATCCGATGCCGCGGCCCAAGCGTGTTTTGACCTGTCCGCAGAGAGGCGCGCGCACCATGACCACAAGCCACCGCGGCGGTCGGATCGGGATGTTTGCGAGGGAGTGTGGCTGGCCGCGTGGATGGCAACGTATTCTCATGGCTCGAGCGCTATGCCTTGCCACGGGCACGCTCGGCAGGCTGACGGGGGCTGACGAGACCACGTCGATCATAGAGTTCAGCGATGCGATCGGGGGATGCGCCAAATCCGTGAAGACCGAGGCACAGCACGTTGCGCACAATCCGCCTGGCGTAGCCGCCTTCGCGATAGCGGGCGGCGCTCGTGGTTGCCGTAGCCTTGAGAATGGTCAAGCGTTCCTTGCCGAGGCGCCGGACCAGATCAACGTCTTCCATCAGTGCGATGGGCTGGTAGCCCCCGATGCGGTCATAGAGCGCGCGGGATATCAACAAACCCTGGTCGCCATAGGCAAGCCCGAACATCCGGCAGCGCAACGCGACTCCCCGCTCCACGAGGCGCGGCCACACGCCACTGTCGTCAAGGTGAAAGCGGAACGCAGCCGCTGATTGTGGACGCTGCCCGCGGCCCACCTCATCGATGAATGCGACGGCGGCCATCGCCCAGTCCGCCGCCAGTTCGGTGTCCGCATGCAAGAACAACAGCCAGGGATGGCGGGCCTCGCTGGCGCCGGCGATGAGCTGCTGGCCGCGGCCCGGCGCGGCGTGCACGATGTCTGCGCCAGCGTCCTCCGCGATGGTGATGGTTCGGTCGTCGGAGCCGCCGTCAGCAACGATAACCTGCCGCACGAGCCCTTCGATAGCAGCAGGGACGAGGCATGCAAGTGTGCGCTCGAGCGTACTCTCGGCATTGCGCGTGGGGATAATAACCGAGATCATGAGGGGCGTCGTTGGCGTGTTGATCGGCAGCCCATGGCTGAGGCGAGACGTGGAAATTCGGAATTACACGGGGAATTCGCGGCGCGTCGGGCCGACGTAGAGCTGTCTCGGGCGGCCGATGCGCTGCTCGGGATCTTCGATCATTTCCTTCCATTGGGCAATCCAGCCGACCGTGCGGGCGACCGCGAACAGGACCGTGAACATCTCCACGGGGAAACCGATCGCGCGCAGAGTGATGCCGGAGTAGAAGTCGATGTTCGGATAGAGCCGTTTGGCGACGAAGTAGTCGTCCTGAAGCGCGATGCGTTCCAGTTCCATCGCAACTTTCAAGAGGGGCTCATCGCGCATGTCGAGCGCGTCCAGAACCTCGTGACAGGTCTTCTGCATGACCTTCGCGCGGGGATCGTAGTTCTTGTACACGCGGTGGCCGAAGCCCATCAGCCGGAAGCCGGACGATTTGTCTTTCGCTTTCGCGATGTATTCGGGGATGCGATCGACGGTGCCGATCTCGCGCAGCATGTTGAGGGCCGCTTCATTGGCGCCGCCGTGCGCGGGACCCCACAGGCAGGCGATGCCAGCGGCGATACAGGCAAACGGGTTGGCCCCCGAGGATCCGGCCAAACGCACGGTCGAGGTGGACGCGTTCTGCTCGTGATCGGCATGCAGGATGAAGATGCGGTCCAGCGCACGCGCAACGACGGGATTGACGATGTAGGGCTCACAGGGAACCGCAAAGCACATCTGCAAAAAGTTCGACGTGTAGTCGAGATCGTTGCGCGGATAGATAAACGGATGACCAATTGAATACTTGTACGCCATCGCCGCGATGGTCGGCATTTTTGCGATCATGCGGTTGGTGGCAATGCGGCGATGCTCGGGGTTCGTGATGTCCGTGGAGTCATGATAGAACGCTGACAGCGCCCCGACCACGCCGACCATCACCGCCATCGGATGGGCGTCACGGCGAAAGCCCGTATAAAAACGGGTCATCTGTTCGTGAACCATGGTGTGGTTGGTGATGGTACGGCGAAAATCACGAAATTGCTCGTTGGTGGGCAGTTCCCCGTTGAGCAAGAGATAGCAGACCGCCAGAAAATTCGACTGTTCGGCGAGCTGCTCGATCGGGTAGCCGCGATAGAGCAACTCGCCCTTATCGCCGTCGATGTAGGTAATACTCGAGGCGCAGTTGGCCGTCGACGTGAAGCCGGGGTCGTAGGAGAAGTACCCGGTCTCCTTATAGAGCTTTGCGATGTCGACAACGGAGGGGCCGATGGTTCCATGCCGCATCGGCATGTCGACGATTTTGCCGTCGACATGGAGTGCGGCGACGTCCTGTAAGCCGCCGGTATTCGGGATTTTATTTGGCTGTCCTGTCATCTTGCGATCATCTCCGCCATGGAGAGCAGCGCGCCGGCGACGCGTATCTCTCGGGGGTCATGCTGCATTGCGCAATAGCTTACCGCAGCAGCGAGGCTTTGGCCAATGCTGCCGTTAGTCGAAGTCGTTCCGACGCCGACAACGTTACTCCGACCCATCTGACAGGCGCGCCAGCGTTTCCGCGCGTCCCAGCACGGCCATGACGTCGAAGACCGGGGGCGAAACGGCGCGCCCGGTGAGAGCGGCGCGCAACGGCTGGGCGACTTTGCCTAACTTTAGACCCGCCTGTTCCGCATGCGCCTTGACCGCGGCTTCCAGCGTTGCCGCCGTCCACGCCGTCTGTTCAATCGGGGTGAGCAACTGGCAAATGGCCGCATTCGAGGCACGACCTTCCGCATCGAGGAGCTTGGCTGCTTTTTCATCAGCCATAATGGGACGTTTGGCGACGATATAGAGGGCGCCCGTCAGAAGGTCCGCCAAAGTTTTGGCTCGCTCTTTCAACGAGGGAATTGCGGCCTCGAACTTGCTCCAGCCGACGCTCTCGAAGGCCGCAGCTAGATCTGAGCCTGTCTCGAGATGCGGGCAAAGCGACGCTACATCGCGCGCCAACGCAACGTCGGAACGCGCAGGCGCCTTGGGATCGATTTCAACCTGGCGCAGCTTTGCGAAATCCAAGTGTGGGAGCATGTCGCGCACGCGCGCCAGCAACTCCTGTGTCGAGCAGGAGCGAATATAATGGGCATTGAGGTCGTCGAGTTTCTTGAAGTCGAACCGGGCCGCACTCTTGTTGATATCGTCGATGTCGAACCACCGCTTGAGCTGGTCGGTCGACATGATCTCGTCATCACCGTGGCTCCAGCCAAGCCGCACGAGATAGTTGCGCAGCGCCACCGGCAGATATCCCATCGATCGATATTCTTCCACGCCCTGTGCACCGTGGCGCTTGGAAAGTTTGGCGCCGTCAGCTCCGTGGATCAGCGGCACATGTGCCCACACGGGCGTCTTCCAGCCCATCGCCTCATAGATCTGCGTTTGGCGCGCGGCGTTCGTCAAATGATCGACGCCGCGCACGACGTGGGTGATCCCCATGTCATGGTCATCCACCACGACCGCCAGATTGTACGTGGGGTTACCATCGCTGCGCAGGATGATGAGATCGTCGAGGTCCTTGTTGGCAAATACGACGCGGCCCTGTACGCGGTCCTCCACCACAGTCTCGCCCTCGCGGGGAGCCTTAAGGCGCACCGCGTGAGGCGCATTCTGGGGAGCTTCTGAAGGATCGCGGTCGCGCCAGGGGGAGCGGATGGTGAGCGGACGCTTATTCGCCTCTGCATCTTTCCGCATTGCCTCGAGTTCTGCGGGTGTCAGGTAGCAGCGGTAGGCCCGGCCCTGGTCGAGGAGTTCTTGGGCGACATCCCGGTGGCGCCCGGCTCGCGAAAACTGCGATATCGGCTCGCCATCCCAGTCCAGCTCCAGCCATGTCAAGCCGTCCAAGATCGCAGCAACTGCAGCCGGATTGTTGCGGTCGCGATCGGTATCCTCGATACGCAACAGGAACTTGCCGTCGCGGCCACGGGCATAGAGCCAGTTGAACAGCGCCGTGCGTGCGCCGCCGATATGCAGATAGCCGGTCGGCGAGGGCGCGAAGCGAACGACGGGTTTGCCGTCCTCGGACGTCTTAGGCGTAGACATGTCGGGGTTTCGTCGCTGGTGTGGGGACGCCACCCCTTAGCACACGTTGCGTGGGGGTTTGAAGGCCGATGTGGGGCGGCAGAGCGCCAGAACAGACCACTGCTGTGGTAATGCCGCATGCGCCGGACAGACGCGCGACCGGAACCGCAGTCAGATCGGTGGCATACCGGGTCTTTGACGAGCTTGCGGGCGTGCTGGCCGAGGAGCGCGGCCGGTTCGTCAATTGGGCCCCGGTGGCGATGGGTTGTGGCATCGCCTTTTATTTTTCTGCGCCAGCGGAGCCCGCGCTGATGGGCGCACTTTCCGCGTTGGCGATCACCCTACTTGTGCGCCGGGCCGTAGCGGGTCATTGGATTGCAGCGGCGCTGGCGACCTTCGCCATCTTGGCCGCCGTCGGGGTCAACCTCGCAAAATTGCGTTCGATGTGGGTGGCCGCACCCATTCTGGATCGTGGCCTGACAGCGGTGGAGGTCGAGGGGTTCATCGAACGGCTGGAACCCCACGCGGAACGAGGCGTGCGTTTAACGCTGCGGGTGACGCGCCTCGGTGACGTGGCTGAGGATCGTCAGCCCTTGCGTGCGCGAATTCGACTTTTGTCGTCGGCTGAGGGTTTGCGGCCAGGTGATGGCGTGCGCCTCACGGCGAGCCTTCGACCGCCCGCTGGGCCCGCCCTTCCAGGCGGATACGACTTCGGGCGCGCTGCGTACTTCAAGTCCATCGGCGCGGTCGGGTATGCGCTGCGGCCCCCACAACGCGTCGCGATC
>JAKALI010000164.1 GCA_021813195.1 Pseudomonadota bacterium | reverse complement strand
AACCGCCACAACAAAACAGGGTGATAAGGCTAACAGGCTCGCGTCTACATCTCGTGCAATAAACCGCTAAAACTTTATTTGGCCTGGTGAACGTTCAGTTTTCTAAATAGTCGATTAAGTCCGAATTCTCAGGAGGCCCGACCACGGATAAACGCAACAAATGCAACCGGAACGCAGATCGCGAGGATCGCAGCAGCAAAGGGAAGCTTTACTATAAGCAGCCCGCCCATCATCCCCATCCCATAGAGCATCGCGCCCCCATGCCTGCTCGCCATGACGGCGGGATTGCGGCAGCCTTCGTGCAAAATGCAACCCGCACGCGAGGCGACCGATCCCCAACGAGCACTGAGATCCCGGGCGCGATGCCATTCACAAAGCGCAAGGCCAGCGAGGATGCCAAATGATTTCATCCCGATCGACCGGCCAAAGCGCGCGCTTTGCTCCTCACTCAGTTTTCCGTGAGCTTGACGCGCACACTGAATGCCCCCCTCAACTCGCCCGGTGCAAAGCCCGTCGCCTGGTCCTCAGGGTAGAGCTTTGCGATCTCTGCCGCGAGGTTGGGCGCGATCGTCTTTCCATGGCACATCGCGCAGGGCTTTTCAGCCATAGGGATCGCCTTCATGTAGCGCAGTTCACGCGACTCATCCTCCGTAACGATTTCATGGTGCTCCAGTTGCGTTGGATCTGAGCCCTCTGCCACCCGCTTCGCGAAATCCTCCAGAACCCGCGTTTCGAAGGCATCTGGCGCATTGTCGGGATTGCGCACGCGCAGCGCGGTGCGCCGAATTTCCAACTTCGCGTCCTCAGCAACGCTCTGCGCAAGCCGAGGCGCCAGAACCTGGCAAGCACCGACCGCAGTTACCGGATCACCCTGTGCAAGCGCTTCCGTCAGTGTCTCGCGCAGTTCGAAGGCCAGATCTTTTACGGCCGCACGCGCCCGATCGAGCGGCTCGTCCGCTGCTCGGGCAATCGTTGTCAACATCAGGCTTAATCCGAGCAATACCAAACGATTTGTATTTCGCCGCATGACACCTATCGAGCTCCTCAGGGGTTCGACGCAGGAGCGACCGGCGGTTTGCCCCTGCAACATGTTTCTACCGCAGCCTCCCACTGTCGCCGATCTTACTTCAAAACTATGACGCGTCTTATAGGCCATACCTGGAATGCTTCTTGCGGATGCAGTGAACCAAAGACGGCGCCGTGCCGCATTGAAACACAGCGCAAGCCGGATGTGCCAGGATGAAAGGCCTCACTATGGCGAACCCCGCCACTTGTGCACGCGTTGCCTGGGTCGATGTGGCCAAAGGCATTTGTATCGTGCTCGTCGTCCTCATGCACGCGACGTTCGGCGTGGAAAAGGCGCTGGGCCAACCCACCCCCTTGCATGCGTTCATCGAATGGGCGCGGCCATTTCGCATGCCGGATTTCTTTCTGATCTCCGGCTTGTTCCTCGCTGCCCGGATCGATCGCCCCTGGTCGCGTTACCTGGATACCAAGGTGCTCTACTTTGGCTACTTTTATGTCCTGTGGTTGACGATCCAATTCGCCGTGAAGTCACCGGCCATGATTGCTGATAGCGGCCTCGGTGCAACGCTCTCATCGTACGGTACGGCGTTCGTGCAGCCTTGGGGTACGCTCTGGTTCATCTACCTGCTGGCCATCTTTTTCGTGGCCGCGAAGCTTTTGGAACCGCTACCCAAGATCGCCGTCATCGCCGTCGCGGCTTTCCTCTATCTCGTCGTGCCGCACACCGGGATGCTGATCATCGACGAATTCGCGAACCGGTTTGTCTTCTTCTACACGGGCTATGCCGCTGCACCAGCGGTCTTTGCCTTTGCTGCCTGGCTGGGCACACAAAACCGCGGGGCCATTGCCGCCCTTGTAGCGCTGTGGGCCTATCTCAATGGCTTGGCCGTAGCCGGAGGCTGGGCATTCTGGCCAGGACTTGATCTCGCGGTCTCATATTTGGGTATCGCGGCAGTCATTGCGTTCAGTGTGCTCATCCTCGCGACAGTCCCGGGCCGCACCCTCGCCTACTGTGGCCGGCACTCGATTGCGATTTATCTCGCCTTCCCGCTGTTCATGGCCCCGGCGCGGGTGCTGGCCTTGAAACTGGTGTCAATCGCACCAGGATGGGCCGCCGCGCTCTTTTCTGCTGCCGCTGGTATCTGCGGCGCGCTGTTGCTCGCCCTCATCGTTCGGGGAACACGTCTCGCCTTTTTGTTCGAGCGGCCAGCGCAGTTCCATCTCGATTCGATCAGGAGCCGACTATTGCGATCGCCGGCTCACACCCCACAAACGGGCCTGCAGGCACGCATCGCCCAGGTCGTCAACCACACGGACGTTCGCCGAACGAACGACGCGCACGCAGATCGCACGGTCTGATGCCGTCTGCGACGCTCCGCGTCTTGCTCACCGCCTGCCCGGTCCGCAGACAAGATGAGCCTTACCCCATGACCGGCTCAACGACACAATAGGGCTTCAAATCGACGGGGCGGAACCATTGCGCGCGCCGTCGGCCGACGTCATCGAAATAGATCACCCGTGTCGTATTGTCCGAATGATCGATCGTCTCAACCAGCCCAACCGCGCGACCACCAAATAGCATGGGCGGCGCGGCGTTCGATGTTTCGTATCCCAGTATCTCTACGAGTTCGCCCCGCTTCCAGACGATCTTGGCGTCCAGCAAACGCCGGCCCTCCTCGCGCAGCAGGCGGACAACCTCACTCAAAGGAACATCGGAATTCGGCCGGTGAGCCTGGCGCGCCTTAGTCTCCTGTTGAAAAGCATCCCAAGCCTTGGCGTGAGCCTCCGTCCAGGGTTCGAAAACCTCATGGCCCACGGCGTGGGTGGTCATATCGCTTCCGCAGAAGTGCGCAACCCGCATGGTATAACGATTGAGATAGCGATTGCTGCCCGGCTCCGAACTGCGATCGACGACGGGCTCGCTGAAAACCTCAATCACCACGTGCGGCTTGCCCATGCCGCGCACGTCCATGCCGTGCCGTACGGTTACGAGATCCCCGACCTTGAACGGGCAGGGATTGGCCGTCCGTTCGGCCATGGCCTGCAGCTGGGTGATCTGTTCGGACAGGGACAGGCTTGTGTGGTGAGCACCCGCGCTCGCACTAGATGGCCTGTTGCCGCCTCCAAACAATTCTTCGAATACTGGCCCCATGCTAACAGTCCTTTCTGGCCTGTGTCCGTGGCAAACCAGCCCAGCGGGCGCCTCAAGGGTCTTCCACATGGGCGGGGACTGTGGCCGAATGGTTGATCAACGTGCGCCGAGACTGAACGAACGTGCGAGCCCATCGTGTGGATCAGGTCGCTCTGCGCGCGTCACAGCGTATCATTTCAACCACATCGCGTGACGGAAAATGACGGCCAA
Organism: Pseudomonadota bacterium; assembly: GCA_021813195.1. The sequence continues at coordinate 4,525 of JAKALI010000164.1, read as the reverse complement.
GTTATGATCGCAACGTGGGGATGGCGTAGTCAGAGGGATGCGAGCGGTGCGCCGTGCCGTCAACGCCCGCTCTCGATCAGACGGACCGCACCACTCCGATCGTCGCGGCCTGCCGCATACAAACGGGGTTGGCGGATAACCCTCGGTGCCCTCGGCTTTGGCGTAGCTGTGACGGCATGCAGCTCACCGGATGGCGGAACGGGGCTTCAGCCCTCGCAATTCGACCTTGCCTTCGAGGCGGGCCTTGCGGTGGCGGCGGCGGAGCGCTGCGGCCTGGCGGTCGACGCCGGCCGGGTGCGCTACGAAATCGTCCAATCGCTCCTCAAGTCGGGAGCCGACGAAACTCTCGCCGAACGGGCGGGCCGAGCGTTCGACAAGACGCGATCTGAGTATTCCGACCGCCTCGCGTCCCGACCGGATTATTGCGTTACCGAGTTCGAAGCCGACCCCGACCAGCTGCTCGCGATGGAGGAGGGGCGTTTCGAGCATGTGAACGGCCGCGCCCCGCGACCTGAGCACCCATGACGCGGAATTGTCACAGTTGGCTGTCACTCATCGGACCTCAAGCACGTCGACTGAGATAACCTTCATATCACAAGCCCAGCAGGATCTCGAATGACCTCACGCCGTCGAAAGTCGAACCGCCCTCTCGCTCGTTTGATCGTGATGGGTGCGCTCATGCTGAGTGGAGGTGCCGCGTTGAATTCTCATGCCATGGCAGGGCAGAGCTTTGCGGGCACGTGGGCGCTCGACCTGGCAAATTGCAAGACTCCTCAGGAGCGGTCCGACGCCCCGATGATTCTCACGGAAAAAGGCTTTGACCAGCACGAGACCCACTGCCGATTTACCTCGGTTAAACCCGGTGGCGACGGTGAATGGAAGGTTTTCGGCTCCTGCAGTGTCGAGGGCGACCAGCAGCCGCTGGAAATGGGCATCGTGGTCTCAGGCGACACGCTGACGCTGATGGACGATGCGGGCGCACGCGACTTCTTGCGCTGCCCTTGACCAACTGCCCTCTCCGATCTTCGTCTCGTTGGCTTCGCCTTCGTCCTCGGTCCGGCGTTGCGGGTCGCGGTTGTTAGCTAGTCTTGCCGAATTTGCTCGCCAACACGCTGCGGTTGTGCCTAAAATAAGCTGCGTCAATTCGACCCAACGGATTGGCTGTTCCAAGTGAAACTGACGCCCGCGCCTGACGTTCTCATCATAATCGCAACGTGCTGTCGCATCGTCGGATTGCGACTTGATTAAGGCAGCACGAGGCCCCACGTCCAAGCCGAGTTGTATGGAGTAACGTAAGTCATGCTCGGCATAATCGGGCCAATGGATCAACGCCACTGTGGCTCGCGCCGCACCATCGAGGCGCGCGCGGCCGAGCGTGCCGAGTTCCACCGGCTGGCCGATGGCGAAGCGCTCTTCGTGGAAGGAGACCGGCGTCGAGGGGCATTTCGGATCCGCAGTGGTGCGGTGTGTCACTTCATGGTCTGGCCCGACGGTCACCACGACGTGCTCGAATTCGCGTTTCCGGGCGACATTGTCGGTCTCGGGGCGTCACCACACTACATCTCAAGCGCGCGGGCCCTGGAAGAAACCGAAGTTGAACTCATCTCGGATGCCGAACTCGATCAAGCGCTTGCATCGGACGCCCAGTTGGCGAACCGGCTAGCCGCCGCACTGGATCGCGAATTTGAATACTTGAAGGCGCGGGCGCTGGGTGTTGGTGCCCGCACGCCTGCCCAGCGCTTGGCCGCTTACATCGTTGCTGTAGCGGGCATGGGCTGCCGCACGGGCGAACCCGTTTTCACCGGGATCGTCGGCAAGGCAGGAGACGATCAGGAAGTTGCGCTCGCCAACCTGCTGCATCTTTCCCCGGAGGAGCTGCGCTCGGCGGTTGAGACAATCACAGCGCACGACCTTATCGAACAAACGGGGAGTGGGCTCATCGTACGCGATCTCGACGCCCTGCGGCGCCTTGCAGACAGTTGAGGCCCTGCGACGGGGAAATCCCGCTGTTGGCCGATCATGGAACCAATGCTAGGTTTCCCGCGCCATGTGGAGCTTACTGACGACCGCTGCGCTCATCGCGCTCACGCTTGCTGCAATCGCGCATTTCGCCGACCGCCGGCAACGTGTGCGGGGAGCAGGCCGGCCGCTGCAATTGCTGCCCGGTGACATCAAATACGAAAGTCCGGATGGCCGAATGCGGTTCTATTTTCCGATCGCCACCTCCCTCGTCATCTCTATCGTGCTATCCGCCATGGCTTGGATTTTCCGATGAGGCGACACACACCGAGCGCGATGGTCGTCGTCCAACTGATCGGGCTCTGCCTCGCATGCGGTATCCAACCGGTCGCGGCAGGTTCGAACGTACTCCCACCTATCGCGGCGGAAATTGCCGGAGCGCACTACGGCCAGGCCGTCGCTGCCTCGCGCATTTGCCCGGGTGCGCAGCTCACAGCCGGGGCTCGCGCCTTGGAGGCCCAATACAGCCAGCAGGATGCAGTAACTTTCGCAGCAGCGAGCCAACGCATTCTAGCGGCCTGGGAGCAGGCGTTCGCCTGCGTGGACGTTGATCCCGCCCAATCGCGGGAGATCAACGGCTGCCGCCGGGCCAAAATTTTGAGCTGTACCGCGGCTTGGTCTGAAGTCGGCCCGGATGGCAGCGCCATCGCGGGACTTTTGGAGTTTCGCCCACAAGACCGCTGAACCCAAATTCGCGGAATTCGGCACAAAAAACCGTTGCCGGCAGGGCAGCCGCTCCAACAGTCTGCGGTATAGACTGAGCCAAGCGGGGCTTGCGTGCGTAGTGGCCGCAATGAAGCCGCCACAGGGGAGTTTCCGCCATGCGAACGTGCGTCGCCTTCACATTGGCCACCGTCTTCATCCTTCCCATCGTTGCCCCGACAGGGGCCAGCGCTGTCGATACGGCGAAGGTCGCCACCGGGCAGATGGCTGCGCTCGATGACCCGCGTGAGGCCGGCATCCGGTACGGCCAAGCGCTGGGTATGGCGGCGGTCTGCGTCAACATGCAACCGACCGCCAAGGCCGAGGCCCTCGCGCGTGCGTTCTCCGGTCAGGATCTGGAAACCTTCCGCAAACAGGCCGACGCCGTACTGTTGTCATGGAAGAAACTTCTACAATGCGGGCACACCAAAGACCCTAACCCGTGCCGACTGTCCCATCAGATGAGTTGCCGGGAAGCGTTCAAGGAAATCGGGACCTACGGTGCGGTGGCCCCGGGACTGGTGGAATTGGGGAGTGAGCCGTGAGAGGCGCGCGCGGTGTCGTGGTCGCGGCGGTCCTATGCATGTTGATGCCCGACGCGCTGGCCGTTCAGGTCGAACCGGTTGTCCTTCTGAAGGGGTCGGAGATTGCCGCGTGCGGATTGCAGTTCGTAGATCTCGATACCAGCGCCCCGCTCGCACGCGCCGAAGTCCTCGTCTCACGCGCTGACAACACGACGCGGTTCACGATCACGGGCTTTCCAAGCCCGGAATTTTCTGGTGACCTCGCTCGTATCGCGCTCACCACCGTGACGTATGACACGCGTGACTTGTTCCCCGATCCAATACCGACAGAGGGCGGGGCGATTACGACCTCGACGACGCTTGAGCCTTTCGCAGGCGGCGATCTCATGCGCGAACTCATGGTGTCGGGTGGCAAGGTCGAGATCGAAACGCGCGCCGGGCTGACGCAGAGCGTTGCAATCCCAGCCCCTGTGCCCCATGGCATCCGGCAGGCGTATCTCAATTGTTCCGGTGATTTGGTACGTCCTGGCGGCTGACCGACACGATTGACAGCACGGCTTAATGCCCCCGAAGCGTTGCCGGTTTGGCAGAATTCCCCTAAGCCGGTGGCTCCGAGGAGGACTGCTCGTGCAAAAACTGGAGCCGTTGGCAATCGGTGCAACAGGGACGGCATCGCTCGTCGTGGAGGAGGCCCACACGGCTGCAGCCGTGGGCAGCGGCCTGGAACACGTGCTAGCCACGCCGGTGATGATCGCGCTGATGGAGGCGGCCGCCGTAGATTGCGTCGAGCACCGCTTGGAGCCCGGCACGACGAGCCTCGGCATTCGCATTGCCGTGGACCACATTGCGCCGACGGTGGTCGGAGCCGAAATCTCGGCCAGAGCCGAATTAAGGGCCGTCACGCCTAAGCGTCTCACCTTCGCCGTGACGGCACAACAGGGCGAAACCATCATTGGCTCGGGTACCCACGAGCGCGCGATTGTCAACGTTGCGGAATTCCGCCGTCGCCTGTCGACAACGGCCGGTTGATCGATCCGCGATTGGCCTTGCCGCACGTGCATTGCTAGAGTGCAGTTTGATTCTTCGAGGGGGGCCCGCCCGATGCGCACCACTGCGGTATATGCGGCACTGATGACGATTTGCTGTGCACTTGGGGGCCTAACCTTGCCGGCTCTCGCGGAAAAAGCCACTCAGGAACCGAGCGCGAAGGCCCCGCCTGCATCGCAGGCGCGCGCATGTCCGGGCAAACCCAACGCTCTCGGCGTCTCGTGAACCGTTGA
>JAKALI010000163.1 GCA_021813195.1 Pseudomonadota bacterium | reverse complement strand
CGTTGAGAGTGAGATCAGCGATGGAGACGCCGCTGGACAGATCTTCGAGGTCGATGACCGTGTCCTGCAGCTTCTGGAGCTGGTTGCGGCGATATTCGAGATCATTCATTTGATTGCCGGACTGGTGCTCGATGACGTTCTCTTCGCCGGTTGCCGACACGTCGAGAAGCACCATGCGCCCGCTGACGCGTTGCTCCAGATTGATGTACTCGTCCAGCTCCATGTTGGGCCAGAAGTTGACGAGCTGGACGGAGGTGTTGGGCGATCCGATGCGATCGATACGGCCGAAGCGCTGGATGATGCGCACCGGATTCCAGTGGATGTCGTAATTGATCAGAAAATCGCAGTCCTGGAGGTTCTGGCCCTCGGAGATGCAATCGGTACCGATCAGCAAGCTGATCTCGCCTTCCTTGGCAAGCTCGGCTGGACGTTCCTTGGAGCGCGGCGAGAAGGCAGCAAGGATGCTGCCAAGGTCTGTTCGCACCGATTTGAGAGTCGTGCGGTTTGGTCCGGCGCCCGTAACGAGGGCAGCATCGATGTGGTGCTCTTTCGCAGCCCACGGAGCCAGTTCCTTGTAGAGGTACTCGGCCGTATCGGCGAAGGCGGTGAAGATCAGCACCTTGCGGTTGGCGTCGTTGAGCGGGTTTGCCATCTTGCGCGTGATGACGTCGCGAAGATCGGCGAGCTTGGCATCGCGGCTTGGAATGACCTGAAGGGCAGCTGCCAACAGAGCCGAGAGCCGCTTACGATCCTCCTCGAGATCCTGGCGCCAGCGTACGCGGTCGACATCGTGCAGGAGCACCTTGACCTTGCGGCCGACCAGCAGGGACTCGAATGCAGCGTCGTCCACGTCGATATCGTCGATGGAGACTTCCTCGACATCGTCGTCATGCGCATCGATCCGCGCGATGACGTGCTCCACGTCTTTGAGCTGGCGCTGGATTGTCAGTGCGAAGGATGCGACCGAGCTTTCCATACGCTTCAGGATATTGACGCGGAGCAAGTGAACGAGGCTTTCCTCGCGGTCGACCTGCCGGAAGATGCTCTCGCCGCCACGGATCTTGGTGCTGTACTTGTCGTCGTAGGCGGCCTGCTTGTGGCGCAGCACGTAGCGCAAGGGAGCATAGGCGGCCAGAGTCAGCCGGCGGATCTCATTGTTGATCTCGCGGATCGGCCGGAACTCGGCGGCAAGATCGACGTCGGATTTGATGTTTAGCGGCTTGCGGCGCTCCGGGAAGCGGCCAGTTTCGGTGATGCCGTAGTATTTCTCGATGTGCTTGCGCGAGCGCGCGATGGTCAGCAGATCGAGCAGCTTGAAGTAGTCGAAGCCCAGCATCTCGATGAGGCGAGAGGGGCGGCGATCCTCCTCTGCAAGGTCGGACCAGCGGTTGAACTGCGATTGCGCCTGACGAACCGTTGCTTCGATACTGGGAATGTTGTGGGCGACGAGCGCCGCGTCATTGCCCTCGGTCGCGAACGCGATCTGGTTCTTGAGATCGGCCAGCCGGTTGTTCACGGGCGTTGCCGAAAGCATCAGCACCTTGGTCTTCACGCCAGCACGGATCAGCCGGTTCATGAGGCGGTCGTAGCGGGTCTCGCGCTCCTTGTGCGGCGCCTTGTTCCGGAAGTTGTGAGACTCGTCGATGACGAGCAGGTCGTAGTTGCCCCAGTTCACATGACTGAGGTCGATGTCGCCTGAGAGGCCGCCATCGCGTGACAAATCGGTGTGATTAAGCACGTCGTAGTTGAGGCGGTCCGGGGCCAGTACGTTGCGGCGATCGTTGGCCTTGTAGAGGGTCCAGTTGTCTCGCAGGCGTTTGGGGCAGAGTACCAGCACGCGGTCATTGCGCAGCTCGTGGTACTTGATGACGGCGAGAGCTTCGAACGTCTTACCGAGACCGACGCTGTCGGCGATGATGCAGCCGCCGAACCGCTCCAACTTGTCGATGGCGCCGATCACGCCGTCGCGCTGAAACTTGAACAGCTTGTTCCAGACAACGGTATCGCGGATGCCGGTTGCCGAGCGGACGATGCGATCCTCGTCCAGCTCCTCGCTCATGTCCTTGAAGAGCTGGAAGAGGATGTGGAAATAGGCCGACGACGGTGCCTGCTCGGCGGCTAGCGCTGCCAGTTGATCAGCGAACACCTGCTTGGCGACCGGGTCATCCTTAAATTGCGACCACTGATTCTCGAACCACTGCACAAGGGGGGCCGCTTCTGTTCGATCCTCGGCAACTTGTATGAAGCCGATCTGATGGCTCGGCGTGAGACCGATGCCATCGGTTGTCAGCGCGCAGGTCCCGACATAGGCCCGCTGCGCCTCGGGCTGCGTTGCAATCATCAGAGCTTGCGGGATGGGTGACGGCGTGGCGCGCAACGCAACCGTGGAGCACCAGCGAGCGGCCATGCGAGCGACCCATCGTGTTCGCAATCGATTGCGGAACACGCGGTCGGCGTCTGACCCAAGCAGCGACTGAGCGGTGTTCGAACCACCAATAATCAGGCGGCAGCGCTCGGCCAGTGCTAGCGCGTCTTGAAGCTCCTCATACGCGAACAGCGACAATCCAGGCGAGCAGATGTCGAGCCATGTGCCAGGTCGCACGTAGCTTCGGAGCTCGTCGACAAGGCGCTCGGTGCCAGCGTTCTTCAGGAGCTTCATGTGGACACTCGGGGATAGGCGCGTCGCGTGATGTGGCTCAGCATCGCATTAGACCGCCTGCGCCGCGGGAGTGAGACGCCAAAGCCTGGCCAATCGGTCAACGAGCTGCTTTTGGCGAGCTTCGAGGACCGTGGGCGTCCAAGTCGCCTCGCGAATGACCTGCGTCGTCAGGGCGAAGGGAGAGGTGCCCTTGCGGGCAAAATACTCGTCCTTCTTGCGGGCGAACTCGAAATTGCTTGCCTGGGAATTCTTGGCGCGAGAGAGCAACACGAGGTTGCCAAGCCTGTGAACCCAATATTGCCGCTGGGCAGGATCAGGGAACCATTCCAACCAGACACTGTCGGACGCAGGGGTCTGTGGCAAGACGTGCTCGACGGTGATGATCTTGTGATCGTATCGGGCGGAACCGTCGGAGACGAGTTCGTCGAGGCGAAGCAGCAACGGCAAGCGTACACGCTGGATCATCTCGTAGATGGGGCCGTTGAGGTCGTCGAGAATGGCGGCCTGCTCGTAAGGCGTGAGCTGTAGAGACGAGCTGGTAGCGTAGACGTCGGCGCCGTCCTGGATCTCTTTGACGATCTTGCCGTATCTGACGATGCGATCATTGACGTTGCTACGACGGATGAACAGCCCGTAGGCGAGCCGGTCGAGGTCTTTGAGAAATCTCAACACGAGATCTGGCGTCTCGCTGTGGCGGGCCAGGAAGAGCGCCGCCGGGGCTTCCCAATCTGCATTGTCGAGACGACTGAGATAGCCCAGTAGTGCATTGATTTCCGATGCCAAGCGCGTACTTGCGTAGCTCTGCTTGCGCACATCCAGGAAAGCGACGGCGAGCGGCTCGAGCTCCTTGTCGATAAACTCTGCTGGCCGCAGCTGCGGTTTGACGTGAAGGCGTATCTGGTCTTCGAGCGTGCCGCGGATTTTGTCATGGCGGTGGCAGAGATAGATGTGACGGAAGAGATCGCGGAAGGCTTCGCGACCAAGATCCTCCTCCATGTCCTCCCACTTCTCGGTGTAACTGTCGCGTTGCTTCTCCGGCAGAGCGCCGATGATGTCCGCTTTGAGGATGTCGGTTGGAGAGAGATCAAGGCCACGATCGTTCATGACCGAGAAAATGCGGTAGGCTGATGCGCGGTCGGAGGCCTCGACAACGACCAAGTAACAGCGACGAACCATGAAAATGATGAGCCGTGCGCGGTCATCTTCGGACATCGCGCTCAGGCGTTGATGAAATAGCGCGGTGTTGGCCGCCATGTTCTTCTGCGCATCGTTCTCTGCGTGGTGCTCTGCTGCCGAAGCAGTCGCGCCGAGCTGTTGCACGTACTTTCGGAAGAAATCGGTATCGCGATCGCGTGGGGCAAGGCGGAAACGCTCCTGCGTCCCGGCGAACTCGTCCTCCGGTTCGCAAATATACTTGTGGACCTGAGCAGCACGGCGCTCGGGCTCCAGGTCGCGTAGGACCGACAATAGGATTGTCAGAGTCGTCAGGCGCTGTTGCCCATCGACCACATCGGCCAGGGACTGTTGAGGCGGCTTGATGAGGACAATGCTGCCGAGGAAATATGGGGAGAGCTCGCTCGGATCGCCATTTCCCAGACATTCGATCAGATCGTCAAGCAACTGGCCTGCTTGTTCTGTCGTCCAGGCGTAAGGTCGCTGGTAGGATGGAATATTGAACACGTACTCGTCGCAGAAGACGCTAATCAGTGGTTTTTCCTTGGCTTGTATCGTGTCGCGCATGCGCCCCCTCCGTTGGCCGCCAGCAGTCGAGCGCTAGGCGATTCGCCCCAAAACACTAGGCAGCTGTGGGGGGCGAGGCAATCAGTGCGTGTGTGTCACGCGTGGGGTGATTCGCAGCAGATGACCCCGATTTTTAGGGACCGATTTTTTAAGGCCGCGCCCTGATCGCCCCCAGCACCGCCGCCATGAAATCCCGTCGCTCATCGGCAGCCTTGGTCAGCCGTAGCGGCACGGCGATGGCGGTTTTCGGCCCCGCCACCTTGCCAGAAAGGGGCGCGAGGCTGCGGTTCAGGAACAGGTGGCAGGTGTTGGGCTCGTCGGGCGGGAAGCAGGCGAACCAGACGGAGATGTTGAAGTGGGTCTCGAACGCCAGGAGCGTGCGGTGCTCGTAGACATCGATCAGGATGGCGTCGCGGTAGATGCGCTTTGCCTTGACGTCGATGGCGAGCGTGCCGATCGAGGGGATTCCGACCAGGAAGTCCGGCCGCTTGATCTCGCCCTTCAAATGCTCGGGGAAGGTGAAGGGCGACTGTTCCACGTAGATGTGGGGCAGGTGGCAGCGGTCGAGCCAGGCGCGAAAGCGATCCTCGGCAGCCTCACCTTGTGCGCGTCGTTCGAGCCGCGTCAGCATCATGCCGGATCGTGGCCGGTCTTGCGCCGTCGTGACGGCCTGTTTCGGGCTTGCCGGACATCGGCAGTGTCTGCGGTCATGTCCTTCGGTCTTGCTGACCGCTTCTGCTTGCGCGGCTTGCCGTCGGCGACCTCCGTACGGGCTTCGGCCCAGGCGAACAGATCGCCTTGCGCCTTGACGGTCACGGCCATGCTCCAGGCCTTGCCCTTCGCCTCCTGATCGAGCCAGCGGCAAACGAACGTGACGGGACCGCCGGCATTCATCAGCTCGAGCGGGGGCATGAAGTGCGAGCGATAGCCGGTCTCGGTGACCGGCAGTGGCGCCTTCTTCGGCCGCAGGCTCTCGATTTCGACGTGATCGTTGCCGGAGCTCAGATAGTCGCGGGCGTGCGTGATGCGAAGCGTGACGGTCTTGCCGCTCACCGGATCGCGCCAGTCGATCTGGTAGGTGGTCTTGCGCGGCGGATTGCCGCCGAGCGCGTCGTCATGGACGCGGGATGCGCCGGGTTGGCGTGCCAGCTCCGCCTCGATCTTGCTGCGCGCTTCGGCGATCGTCTTGGCGCGCACGGTGATCTGATCGTCGCTGACCGTCGCGGCTGCGTCGGGTCTATGACGGCCAACCTGCGCGATGAACACGTCGGGACCGGCGCCCCAATAGGCGCCATCGGCATCGTAGCCGTCGGCACGAACACGAATGCGCTGGATGTCGAAGGGTGGCTTGGTCATGGCGCCCGGCCTTTCGCAGGGCCTGTCGGGCTGCCTGGTGCATTACCATCGGCGGGGCGCGACGGCGCCTCGATGGTCGTCATCGGGTGGGCTGCAACGAACGCCTTGATGCGGGCGGCGATCTCGGCGGCGGGCACGCGGATGTCGTCGGTGAAAGTGAAGTACCGTTCGCCCTGACGCGCGAAGATTGCGGTGAGCGAACCGGCCAGGCGCTCGGACATGCGAAAGCTCTCGACGCCGTCGCTGACCGTGAAGCCGACGGGCGGCAGCACCTCCAGCGCGTCCCAGTAGCGCGCTTCGGTGATCTCGCTGACATCCTGCTTGTACTTTGCAGCGATCGCTTCGTCGGCCGCCTTGCAGGCGTCGTCGAACGCGATTCGTCGGGCGGCAGGGTGACGCGCCAGGATATCGGCGGCGCTCTCCCTGAAATACAGCGTCAGACCATCGTCGGGATGGATGAGATCGAGCACCGTCGTTTCACCGGGCACGTACCAGCATTCGGTGAAGGCGGTGTAGGGCAGCCTGCGGCGGGGCGAAGAAGTGTCCGTCATGCGCGTGGCCCTTTCGTGCGGGTGGCCGTATCGCGCCGCGGCACATCCTCGGGACGTGCGGGCGTATCGCCGGTCCCTGGCGAATCGTGCGTGGCGCCGTCAGGGCGCGTCGTGCCGGGTGCTGGATCGGTGCCGGGGACGAAGCCCAAGAGATAGTCGACGGCGCGGGTGGCGAAGGAAGCGGCGGAGAAGATCGCCTTGTCGTCGTCCTTGAGCACCTGGAGCCACGAGGCGCAGTACTGGGCATGATCGATGCGCGGCGTGTTGGTCACCTCGAGGTGCGCGCACAGGAACGCCGCGCCCAATTCGGCGACCAGTTCCTCGAAGGCATAGGCCTTGTCCGCGAAGCGCTCACCGAACTGGCGGTTCAATCTGTGGGCGGCGCCGCTGCCGTGAATTTCCTCGTGGAGCAGAGTCGAGTAGTAGGCCTCGGTCGGGGTCGATGTGGCGGTGCCGGTGAACAGGGCGCGCGGCGGCATCTGGATGAAGTCGCCGTCATGCCGAAGGCATGCGTCCCGCATGTCGCCTTTGGAATCCTTGTGCCGGTAGAAGGCACGCTGGCCGCCTTCGCGGATCTCGATGCCGATGGCGGCGACGAAGGCATCGACGCGGTCGAGGCGCTCGGTGAGATCGATCTGCGGCGGCGCTGGTGGCACGAGGCGCGCGCGGACCTCGGCGGGGGCGTCGACCTGGTCGATGTTGAAGACCCAGGCGGGCTTGGCATAGAGGCGTTTCGGATCGTCGTCATCGTCATGGTGCTTCGGTTGCCCGCCCGCAGATGCACGGGCATCTGCACTCGTTCCCTCGCGCTGCGACTTCGGCACCCACTCGCCGTACTTGACGATGAGGGAGCCTTTCTCGCCCTTGCGCACCTGGGCGCCGAGCTCTTCGTACTGCTTGTACGTGGCCCACACCTGATGCTCGAATTTCTTGGCGTCGGCATCGATCCACAGCGAGAGGATATTGGAGCCGCGATAGGGCTTCTCGGTGAGCGCGTTTTTCGGCAGGGTGAATGCGACGCCGGGACGGTGCCAGGGCATCTCGAAGGACCCGGCGCCGGCTTCGATCGCTGCGGCAATCTTCTGCGTGATGGCCCGGTGCACATCCAGTCTCGGCGAGCGCGGCGTGCTGTCGTCGAGGGTCTGGTAGGATCGGGGTTTGCGGGATTTCTGTTTCGGCATGATGGCTCCTTTCGCTGCTGGGGTTCACCCGGTGAGGGGCCCCGGCAGCGAAAGGAGACGCCTGGCGTCGGCGCGGATGCGGGTCGGCATCCAGGGCGCCACACAACGTGGCCAGACGTTCCTTCCTCCCAAAAACTCGGGCTCAGGCGTCGGCGGACGGGGCCTTGGCACGGCCCTTACGGTTGCGGGTGGTGGCGTTGGCGCGCGCGGCGGCGGCATCGGGTGCAGCGGTCGGCTGCGCGGCGCGCTCGGCCTCGAGCATGGCGGGGGATTTCCAGGTGAGCACGCTGCCGCCGAAGCGCAGGCCCGATTTGCCGGCGAGATCGCGGGCAAACACGGTGTAGCGGCCCTTGGCGTTCCAGAACGAGCCGATGTCGGTGTAGCCCTTGCCGGGGCGGTTGCGGAGCGTGATGTAGAGCGGGATGTCACGGGCTTGGCTGTCGAACAGCTCGGCGGGACGTGTGCCGGTCTTCTTGAACTCG